>NZ_JAJEPW010000074.1:0-11571 GCF_020687045.1 Brotocaccenecus cirricatena | reverse complement strand
CGGGCAAATTTCGTTCGCGGTGGATAACAAGATGCTGGCTAAAGACCTGTTAAGAACCACAATATATGTCACTTACATGCGGCCCCCGCCCCACCAGTTTTTATTTCCCGGGGCCTGACGATAAATTTTCTGTGACGGGAGCAAAACAGGGCTACACAACCGGCGAAACCTGTGATATGATAGATGAGTGAAAAAATCGGACCGGGGGAGGGATCGTTCTAATGAAACATTTGCCGCAGCGCGTGGCGGCGCTGCTTCTGGCGGCGGTTATGTCGCTGACCCTGACCGGGTGTATGTTCCGCTCGTCGGTGGAGGATCTGTTCACCCTGCCCCGGGTGTCGGCGGAATACGAGGGGCTGTCCCAGGAGCTGGACGACCTGCAGAAGCAGGGCTATGAGCTGGTGGGCCCCAGCACCGGGCAGAACATCCAGCCGGTGCAGATGGTGGACCTGGACAACGACGGCCTGTCGGAGGCCCTGGTATTCATGCGGCTGCAGGACGACGAAAAGCCCCTGAAAATCTTCGTTTTCCGGCCGGAGGACGACACCTATCACCGCCTGTGCGTCATCGAAAGCAGCGGCACCGCCATCGACAGTGTCCAGTATGAGGACCTCACCGGCAACGGCCGGCTGGAGATCATCGTGGGCTGGCGCATCAGCGCCGACGTGCAGACCGTGGCCGTGTATGTGCCCCAGCCGGACCCCTATGTGCTGCTGCAAAGCGGCTATACCCGCTTCACCGTCACGGACCTGGACGGCGACGGCGTCAAGAGCCTGCTGCTGTTCCGCTCGGATAACGATGGCCAGCCGGTGGCGGGGCTGTATATCCGCAAGGACGACGTGATCTCCGCCAGCTACAGCAGCGTGCTATCCTACACCATGGCGGAGCTGAGCCGGGGCAGCGTGGTGGTGGGCAAGCTCTCCGACGGCACCCCCGCCGTGTTTGCCACCGGCGTCAACAGCCAGGGTATGGCCATGACGGATATCCTGGTGTGGCAGGAGAGCGGCGGACTGACCAACATCGCCCAGGACCGGACCACCAGCCTCACCGCCGCCGTGTACCCCTATATGCAGCTCAAGCCCCAGGACATCGACGGCGACGGCAGCGTGGAGATCCCCGCGCCGGAGACTGCCGCCGCCGACGCGGGAAGCGGCGCTGCCGCCAACACCGCCGCGGCGGTGCGGGGGCTGGTCCGCTGGATCAGCTACTGCGGCGACGAAAGCCCGGATGTCCACTGCGTGACCTATCACGATCTGTCCGCCGGGTGGTATTTCCGCCTGCCGGATACCTGGCAGGGGGAGGCCACCTTCACCACCGCCGAAAACGGCGCGTACGAGAGCCAGGTGGTGCTGCTGTCCAACGGACAGCCGGTGGCGGCCCTGTACGCCCTTACCGGCGACAACCGGGAAAAGCGGGCCATGATGGGAAGCCGCATGGCCCTCAAGCGCCAGAACGGCATCACCTACGGCGGGGAGCTGCTGGCCGGGGCCAACTACTGCGGCCTGGACGAGGAGAGCCTGCGCCTGGGCTTCAACCTGGTGATGGCCGAGTGGGCCGCATGAAAATCCGAGGAAAGGAACGTCGAATCCATGAGAAAGGTAATGGTTCTGGAGGATGAATCCAGCATCCGCAGCTTTATTGTGATCAACCTGCGCCGGGCAGGATACGAGGTGGTGGAGGCCGAAACCGGCGAAGAGGCTCTGGACAAGCTCCACGAGAATCCGGACACGCTGGTGGCCCTGCTGGACGTGATGCTGCCGGGCATCGACGGGTTCGAGGTGTGCCGCCGCATCCGGGCCACCAACCCCCGCATCGGCATCATCATGCTGACGGCCCGGTCCCAGGAGATGGATAAGGTCACGGGCCTGATGAACGGGGCCGACGACTATGTGACCAAGCCCTTCTCCCCGGTGGAGCTTACTGCCCGGGTGGACGCCCTGATCCGCCGCAGCAGCGGCGGCACCCAGGAGCTGCCGCCGGGCACCATCAGCCAGCCACCCTTCCTGCTGAACACCCGCAACCGCACCCTGGAGAAAAACGGCCAGCGCATCAAGCTGACCCAGGTGGAGTATTCCATCATGCGGATGTTCATGGAAAATCCCGGCAAGGCCCTGTCCCGGGAGGAGATCCTGGACCTGGTGTGGGGCCGGGACTATTTCGGCGAACTGAAGATCGTGGACGTCAACGTCCGGCGTCTGCGGCTGAAAATCGAGGACAGCCCCACCAGCCCCACCTATATCAACACCGTGTGGGGCTACGGATACAAGTGGGGCTTTTAAGCCATGGATACCAACACGGATAACAAGCTGCGGCTGTTCACCCGGGGACAGGGGAAGCGGCTGAAGCTGCGGGGTCTGCGCCGCCGCTGGCTGGCCAGCAGTGTGGGACCCATTATCGTCATTCTGGTGCTGGTGGGCGTGCTCTCTGCCGCCACCATCAGCTCCAGCCTGGACGCCCGGGCCAGGTCCTCTCTGGAGGCCAAGGCCAAGTCCGGCTCCGACTATTTCAGCGCCTACAGCATGGGCAGCTACAGCGAGTATTACCGCCGGGCCGCCCAATACGTCACAGATTACAGCATGAACGACAGCCTGGCCAAGAACGTGGAGCTGCAATTCATCAACGGCAAGCGCCAGGTGGAGCTGTCCTCCCGGGGCGCCGTGGCCGGCAGCACCCCCGCCACCCCGGAGGTGGGCCGGGCCGTGGAAACCGGCAAGACCGCCTCCTTCTCCGGCCGGGACCCCCTGACCGGCGAGAGCATCCTGGCGGTGTCCAGCCCGGTGTTCTACAACGGGACGGTGGTGGCCGTGATGCGGTTCGTCACCTCTACCCGGCTGCTGGATCAGCAGCTGTGGCTGACGGTGCTGGTGATGGCCGCCGTCATCGCGGCGGTGATCTTCCTGATCTTCGTGTCCAACCTGATCTTCATCAACAACGTGGTGCAGCCGGTGGCGGAGGTGTCCGAGGCCGCCAAGCGCATCTCCTCCGGCAGCTACGGCATCCAGATCGCCAACAAGTATACCGACGAGCTGGGGCAGCTGGTGGACAACATCAACAACATGTCCCTGAAAATCAGCCAGAGCGAGAAAATGCAGACGGAGTTCATCTCCTCCGTGTCCCACGAGCTGCGCACCCCTCTGACGGCCATCAGCGGCTGGGGCGAGACCCTGCTGGGGGATGAGACCGGCGACCCACGCCAGCTGCGCCGGGGCCTGCGCATCATCGTCAAGGAGGCCCGCCGCCTGACGGGCATGGTGGAGGAGCTGCTGGAATTTTCCAAAATGCAGGACGGCCGCTTCACCCTGCAGGTGGAGGAAATGGACCTGCAGGCGGAGCTGGAGGACGCCATCTATACCTATCGGGAGCTGTTCCGCCAGGACGGCATCCAGCTGAACTATCACAGCGATCAGGAGCTGTATACCGAGCTCATCTCCGGGGATCCCCAGCGGCTGAAGCAGGTGTTCTGCAACGTGCTGGACAACGCCGCCAAGCACGGCGGCGCAGGCAAGCGCATCGACGTGGATATGACCCAGGAGGGGGACAGCTATGTGGTGCGTATCCGGGACTACGGCCCCGGCATCCCTCCGGCGGAGGTCCCCTTTGTGAAGCAGAAGTTTTATAAGGGCTCCTCCAAGGCCCGGGGCAGCGGCATCGGCCTGGCGGTGTGCGACGAGATCGTCCAGCGCCACGGCGGCGTGTTCGACATCGGCAACGCCGACGGCGGCGGGGCCATCGTCACCATCCGGCTGCCCATCTCCGGCCAGGAGCTGTAAAAAATAGAACGCCTGTTGCATTTTTGCGGCGGGTGTGTTATGATACTGGAAAGGAACCCATTCCCCATGGAAAAAAACAACAAGCAATTCCGCACCTCCATCGGCGGTCAGGCCCTGATCGAGGGCATTCTCATGCGCGGGCCGGAAAAGCAGGCCATCGTGGTCCGCTCGCCGGAGGGCCTGGTGACCAAGGTGGAGGAGCTGACCCTGATCAAGGACAAATATCCCATTCTGGGCTGGCCCATCATCCGGGGGGCCGTCACGTTTCTGGACTCCATGGTCCGGGGCGTCAAGGCCCTGATGTTCTCCGCCGACTATTACCCCGAGGACGAAAACGTCCAGCCCTCCAAGCTGGATAAGTGGCTGGAGGAGCACGTTCCGGCGGAGAAGCTGCAGTCGGTGCTGGTGTGGGTGTCGGTGATCCTGTCCCTAGGGCTGACCCTGCTGCTGTTTATGCTGCTGCCCACCTTCATCGCCGGGCTGTTCCACGCCCGGCATGCCGCCGTCCACAACCTCATCGAGGGGGCGGTGAAGATTGCCATTTTCCTGGGATACCTGATCCTCTGCTCCAGGCAGAAGGACGTGCGCCGGGTGTTCTGCTATCACGGGGCGGAGCATAAGACCATCTTCTGCTATGAGGCGGGCCTGCCGCTGACGGTGGAAAACGCCCGCATCCAGCCCAAGCACCACCCCCGCTGCGGCACCAGCTTCCTGTTTGTGGTCATCGTGGTGTCCATTCTGTGCAGCAGCATCGTGTTCAGCTATGTGAACTGGCAGAATCTGTGGGTCCGGGTGGCCATGCACCTGCTGCTGCTGATCCCGGTGGTGGGCGTTACCTATGAATTCAACCGCTTTGTGGGCCGCCACGACAACGCCGTCACCCGTATCCTGTCCGCCCCGGGGATGTGGCTGCAGAATTTCACCACCAACGAGCCGGACGACTCCATGCTGGAGGTGGCCATCGAGGCCTTGAAGCTGGTGCTGCCGGAGGAGCAAGGAAAGGACGCCTGGTAATGGCTGTTACATACAACGATCTGACCCTGGATATCCGGCGGTCCCTGCGGCAGGCGGGGATCGAGGCCGCCACCCTGGAGGCCCGGGAGCTGGTGTGCTTCGCCGCCGGAAAGGATAAGGCCCGGCTGCTGCGGGACGGCGCGCTGTACGTGTCCCCGGAGGTGGAGGAGGCGGCCTGGGCGCTGGCCCGCCGGCGTCTGGCCGGGGAGCCGGTGGCTTATCTCATCGGCGAGTGGGAGTTTTACGGCCTGCCCCTGGACATCAGCGAAAGCGTGCTGATCCCCCGGCCCGACACGGAAACCCTGGCCGAGGCCGCCATCGGCTGGCTGCGGCAGCAGGAGGCCCCCCGGGTCCTGGACCTGTGCGCCGGTTCCGGGTGCCTGGGGCTGGCCATCGCCAGCCAGGTGCCCGCCGCCCGGGTGGTGCTGGGGGAGCTCAGCGACGGGGCTTTGCGGGTCTGCCGCCAGAACATCCGCCGCAACGGCCTCACCGGCCGGGTGACGGCCATGCAGCTGGACGCCCTGCGCCCGCCGGTGCAGCGGCTGGGGGACTTTGACTGCATCGTCAGCAATCCCCCCTATATCCCCTCCGGGGATATTCCCGGGCTGGACGCCTCCGTCCGGGATTACGAGCCCCACATGGCCCTGGACGGCGGGGCCGACGGCCTGGACTTTTACCGTGCCATCCTGCGGCATTGGCCTGCGGTGCTGCATCCCGGCTCCCGGCTCTATTTTGAGGTGGGCATCGGCCAGGCCGACGACGTGCTGCGGCTCATGCGCGGCGTGGGCTTTGGCGACCTGGAAATTCTCCCGGACCCGGCGGGCATTCCCCGGGTGGTGCTGGGAGCCCTGTATCAGGAGATCTGACTGTCCGCTTTTCCGGACAGGCTTTGTGATACCATCACGGCAATATAAATTAGAGGAGGAGACGAAAATGGCAGCGAAAAAGGATACCTCTGCCGCAGTCCCTGCGGGCTCCGACAAGAAAAAGGCGCTGGAGACCGCCATGCAGCAGATCGAAAAAATGTATGGCAAGGGCTCCATCATGCGCTATGGTGAAAACGCCGAAACCAACGTGGAGGCCATCCCCACGGGCTCCCTGGCCCTGGACCTGGCTCTGGGCATCGGCGGCGTGCCCCGGGGGCGCATCATCGAGATCTACGGGCCGGAGTCCTCCGGTAAGACCACCCTGGCCCTGCACATTCTGGCCCAGGCCCAGAAGCTGGGCGGCGAGGTGGCCTTTGTGGACGCCGAGCACGCCCTGGATCCCACCTATGCCCGGGCCCTGGGGGTTCGGATCGAGGACATGCTGATCTCCCAGCCGGACACCGGCGAGCAGGCCCTGGAGATTACCGAGGCCCTGGTCCGCTCCGGCGCCATCGACGTGGTGGTGGTGGACTCCGTGGCCGCCCTGGTGCCCCGGGCGGAGATCGAGGGCGAGATGGGCGACAGCTTCGTGGGCCTGCACGCCCGGCTTATGAGCCAGGCCCTGCGCAAGCTCACCGGCGTCATCGCCAAAACCAACAGCATCGTCATCTTCATCAACCAGCTGCGGGAAAAGGTGGGCGTTATGTACGGAAATCCCGAGGTCACCACCGGCGGCCGGGCTCTGAAGTTCTATGCCTCCGTCCGCATCGACGTGCGCCGCATCGAGGCTTTGAAGTCCGGCGGCGAGATCATCGGCAACCGCACCCGGGCCAAGGTGGTGAAAAACAAGGTGGCGCCCCCCTTCCGGGAGGCGGAGTTTGACATCATGTATGGCGAGGGCATCAGCCGCCTGGGCGAGATGCTGGATCTGGGCGTGAAGCTGGACCTGGTCCAGAAAAGCGGCTCCTGGTTCAACATGGGCGATATCCGCCTGGGCCAGGGCCGGGACGCCGCCAAGCAGTATTTCCGGGATCACCCCGACGAGGCCGACAAGCTGGAGGCCGCCATCCGCCGGGACTTCCACAAGCTGATGAGCAGCCAGTCCAAGATCGCCGCCAAGGCGGCGGGCCGGGCGGTGGACGTGTCCGCCGACGACTTCGATGACGAGGATTGAGCGCATCCAGCCGTCCCTGCACAAAAAGGACCGGGTGCTGGTGTATCTCACCGGCGGCGACCTGCTGCGCATCACGCCGGAGGAGCTGCTGCGGTTTGACCTGCGGCCGGGCATGGACCTGGCGGAGGACGTGCTGGAGGAGCTGAACCGGGCGGCCGCCCGGTCCCTGACCCGGCAGCAGGCGGCGGAGATGGCCGGACGGCGGATGCTGTCCCAGAAGGAGCTGTCCGACCGGCTGGTGAAAAAGGGCACGGACCCTCAGGAGGCTCAGGAGACCGCCCAGTGGCTGGCGGACCTGGGTGCGGTGGACGACGCCGCCTATGCCGGGGTCATCGTGCGGCACTATGCCGCCATGGGCTACGGCCCCGGCCGCGTCCGCCAGGAGCTCCAGCGCCGGGGGGTGCCCCGGGACCTGTGGGAGGATGCCCTGGCCCAGCTGCCGGACCCGGAGGAGGCCATCGACAAATTTTTGGCCGCCAAGCTCCGGGGCAAGACCCCGGACCGGGCCACGCTCCAGCGGCTGTCCGCCGCCCTGCAGCGCCGGGGCTTCTCCTGGCAGGATATCCGCCCCGCCCTGGCCCGGCTGGACCGGGAGCCGGAGGATTGACCGGCACATTTACAACTTCACGCAAAGGAAACACAACCATGAACGTATCATTCGTATCCCTGGGCTGCGACAAGAACCGGGTCAACACCGAGCAGATGATGGCCCTGTGCCTCCAGGCGGGCATCACCGTCCAGGAGGACTGCCCCGGCAGCGACGTGGTGGTCATCAACACCTGCGGCTTCATCGACAGCGCCAAAAGCGAGGCCATCGACACCATTCTCTCCGCCGCCCAGCTGAAGGACGCCGGGGAAATTCAGAAGATTCTCGTCACCGGCTGCCTGAGCCAGCGCTATCAGGCGGACATTCTGGAGGAGCTGCCGGAAATCGACGGCATCATGGGCACCGGCTGCTTCGGCGACATCGTGCCTGCCCTGGAGCAGGTGATGGAGGGTCGGGAGTGCCGCCACTTTGCGGACATCAACGGCCCGGTGGAAGAGCTGCCCCGGGTGCTGTCCACCCCCCGGCACTATGCCTATCTGCGGATTGCGGAGGGGTGCAGCAACCGCTGCGCCTATTGCGTGATCCCCTCCCTGCGGGGCAACTACCGCTCCCGCCGGATGGAGGAGATCCTGGCCGAGGCCCGGGCCCTGGCGGAGGATGGCGTGCGGGAGTGCATCGTCATCGCCCAGGACATCACCCGCTACGGGGTGGACCTGTACGGGGAGCGCCGTCTGCCCCAGCTGCTGCGGGAGCTGTGCAAACTGCCCTTCCACTGGGTCCGGCTGCACTATCTGTACCCGGACAACCTGTCCGACGAGCTTATTGACACCATCGCCGGGGAGGAGAAGATCTGCAACTATCTGGATATTCCCATCCAGCACTGCAACGACGCGGTACTCAAGGCCATGCGCCGCCGGGAGACCAAGGCGGGGCTGGAGGCCCTGTTTGCCGACCTGCGCCGCCGCATCCCCGGCGTGGTGCTGCGCACCAGCCTCATCACCGGCCTGCCCTATGAGGACGAGGCCGCCTTCGAGGAGCTGTGCAGCTTTTTGGGGGAGCAGAAGCTCCAGCGGGTGGGGGCCTTTGCCTACTCCCCGGAGGAGGGTACCCCGGCGGCGAAGATGCTCAACCGGGTGGACACCGAGGAAGCCCAGCGCCGGGCGGAGCTGGTGATGGAGGTGCAGTCCCAGGTCATGGACCAGTTCAACGACAGCCGCATGGGCGACACCGTGGAGGTGCTGTGCGACGGGTGGGACGGCCAGTCCATGAGCTATGTAGGCCGCAGCTACGCCGAAAGCCCCGGCATCGACGGCAATATTTATTTCACATCCGATCAGCCCGTGGAAGCGGGAGATTTTGTCCGTGTGCGCATCACCGGGGCCATGGACGGCGAGCTTACCGGTGAACGAACGGAGGAATGAACCATGCCCATGAATACCGCCAACAAACTGACCCTGGCCCGGGTGTTTCTGATCCCGGTGTTCCTGGTCATTGCCTACTGGGGCTTCCCCGGCAGCCGCTATGTGGCCCTGGCCGTTTACATCGTGGCCTGCCTGACGGACCTGCTGGACGGCTACATCGCCCGCCACTATAACCAGGTGTCGGATTTCGGCAAGTTTGCCGACCCCCTGGCGGACAAGTGCCTGGTGATGGCGGCCCTGTGCTGGTTCGTGGAAACCGGCGACATGATGGGCTGGGTCCTGGCCGCCGTGCTGCTGCGGGAGTTCGCCGTGTCCGGTATGCGGCTCATCGCCGTGGAAAAGGGCCGGGTCATCGCCGCGGGCTGGTCCGGCAAGGTCAAAACCGCCAGCACCATGGTGTGCATCTGCCTGATTCTGTTCGGCATTCCCCACTGGCTGAACCTGGTGTGCCAGGGGGTAATCCTGGTGACCACTGTCTACTCCGGCGTGGAGTATTTCGTGAAAAACTGGGACGTGTTTTCCGAAGAGTAAGGCTTTTGGCCGTTTTCAGTGCCCGGTGATGTCGGGCCGACGCAGCCCGCCGAGGACGTCGGCCCCTACAGGTGCTCTATCGGCGATTCGCTGCCCCCATAATCGAAAATTTTTCCTGATACACCACCGTAGAGGCGGACGACTCTGTCCGCCTCTAAAATTTTACATAGATTTTACACACCCATTACAACGGATTTGACATACACCCTTTATACTGTCAATTGTCAAAAAGCTGGAATGAGGGAGTAAAGAATTATGACTATTTTCAATGCGCTGACGCTGGTGGGCGGACTGTGTCTGTTCCTGTTCGGCATGAACGTGATGGGCCAGGCCCTGGAACGCCGGGCCGGCGGCAAGCTGCGGACCCTGCTGGACAAGATGACCAGCCGGGTATTTGTGGGCTTTCTGACGGGCCTGGGCATCACCGCCATCATTCAGAGCTCCTCCGCCACCACGGTGATGGTGGTGGGCTTCGTGAACTCGGGGCTGATGACCCTGCGCCAGGCCATCAACGTCATCATGGGCGCCAACGTGGGCACCACCGTCACCGCGTGGCTGCTGAGCCTGGCGGGCATCGACAGCGGCAGCGCCTGGGTGCAGCTGCTGAAGCCCTCGTCCTTTACCCCGGTGCTGGCCCTGATCGGCATCATCTTCTATATGTTCTGCAAGTCCGACAAGAAAAAGGACACCGGCACCATCCTGCTGGGCTTCGCCACCCTGATGTTCGGCATGGAGACCATGAGCGGGGCCGTGTCCGGCCTGAAGGACGTGCCGGAGTTCACCCAGCTGTTCCTGATGTTCCGCAACCCCATTCTGGGCGTGCTGGTGGGCGCGGTGCTGACGGGCATCATCCAGTCCTCCTCCGCCTCCGTGGGCATTCTGCAGGCCCTGTCCGTCACCGGCGGCGTCAGCTATGCCGCCGCCATCCCCATCATCATGGGCCAGAACATCGGCACCTGCGTCACGGCCATGCTGTCCTCCGTGGGCACCAACAAAAACGCCCGCCGGGCCGCCGTGGTGCACCTGATGTTCAACGTCATCGGCGTGGTGGTGCTGCTGACCCTGTTCTGCATCGTCAAGGCCATCTTCGCCCCGGCGATTCTGGACCGGCCCGCCACCATGTACGGCATCGCCATCGCCCACTCGGTGTTCAACATCCTGTGCACCGCCATGCTGCTGCCTGCCGGAAATCTGCTGGAAAAGCTGGCCATCCGGCTGGTGCCCGACGCCCAGCGCCGGGAGGAGACGTCCGAGCTGGACGCCCGCCTGCTGGCCACCCCTGCCCTGGCCCTGGGCCAGGCCCGGAACGTGGCCGGGGAGATGGCCGCCTGTGCTGTCCGCGCCCTGGAAAACGCTCTGACCTCCCTGACCGGCTACACCCCGGAGCTGGCCCGGTCCATCCGGGAGGACGAGGAGCGCTGCGACCACTATGAGGACATCATTGGCACTTATCTGGTGCAGCTGAGCAGCCACTCCCTGTCGGACAGCGAGAGCCAGGAGTCCACAGAGCTGCTGAAAACCATCGGCGACTTCGAGCGCATCTCCGACCACGCCGTCAACGTGCTGGAGTCGGCGGAGGAGCTGCAGAGCAAGGGACTGTCCTTCTCCCCGGCGGCCATGGCGGAGTATGAGACCCTGGCCCGGGCCATCCGGGAGATCCTGCACCTGTCCCTGGATGGCTTCCGCCAGAACGACGCCGCCCGGGCCGCCCGGGTGGAGCCCCTGGAGCAGGTCATCGACAAGCTGAAGGAGGAAATGCGCACCCGCCACATCCTCCGCATGCGGCAGGGACAGTGCAGCATCGAGGCGGGCTTCGTGTGGGCGGACCTGCTGACGGACCTGGAGCGTACCTCGGACCACTGCTCCAACATCGCCGGCTGCGTCATTGACGCCGCCCGCCACAACCTGAACCTTCACGAGACCCTCCGGGCCGCCCAGACCCAGGACCCCGACTTCGCGGGCCGCTTCCGGGACTATGCCCAGACCTACCGCCTGCCGGAGGGGGAATAAGAAAAAACACCCAAGCGTAAAGCAAGGCCCCCGGCGCTGCCGGGGGCCTTGTCTGCGCAAAAAAAGCTTTCTATTTGGGGGCTTTTCCTGTATAATATATAGTTGCGGGCCTTTTGACAGGCCGTTAAGAAGGGAGAAACCCATGAAACGATATCGCGTGCAGGCCCTGTGCCTGCTGCTGGCGGCGGCGCTGGCCCTGACCGGGTGCGCCCCCCGCCCGGGGGGGGTGGACACCCGC
>NZ_JAJEPW010000073.1:0-11930 GCF_020687045.1 Brotocaccenecus cirricatena | reverse complement strand
ACACCCCTGATGGGTTTCTTTCGTAACTATCTTCCTTTCCGATGGCGGAAGATTTCCGAGTTTTTCGACAGTCTCAAATAATTCTCTGGGAGGTATTTGCCATGTCCCTTGAAACCAATCCCGCCCTGCGCCGCAGCGTGATCTATGAGCTGTACGTCCGCAGCCACACGCCCCAGGGCACCTTCCGGGCCGTGGAGCCGGATCTGCCCCGGATCCGGGCCCTGGGCACGGACATCCTGTGGCTGATGCCCATCCACCCCATCGGGGAAGCCAACCGCAAGGGCAGCATGGGCTGCCCCTATGCCAACCGGGACTACCGCACGGTGAACCCGGAGTATGGCACCCTGGAGGACTTCCTCCACCTGGTGGACGCCATTCACGATAATGGCATGAAGTGCATCATCGACGTGGTGTATAACCACACCTCCCCGGACGCCACCCTGGTGGCCCTGCACCCGGAGTATTACTATCACAAGCCCGACGGCAGCCGGGGCAATAAGGTGGGGGACTGGACCGATGTGGTGGACCTGGACTACGCCGTTCCCGGCCTGTGGGATTATCAGATCGAGTCCCTGTGCTATTGGGCCCAGTATGTGGACGGTTTCCGCTGCGACGTGGCCAGCACCGTGCCTGTGGCGTTCTGGCGCAAGGCCCGGCAGGCGGTGGAGCGGGTGCGCCCCGGGGCCATCTGGCTGGGGGAGAGCGTCCACCTGGACCACATCCTGGCCTTCCGCCGCCAGGGGCTGTACGCCGCCACGGACAACGAGCTGTTTGACGTGTTCGACATTCTGTACCCCTACGACATCTGGCCCCTGTATGAGGGAGCCACCGGCGGGACCATGCCCCTGAGCCGGTATTTTGCCGCCCTGAGCTATCAGGAGCTGAGCTTTCCCACCTGGTACAACAAGCTCAGCTGCCTGGAAAATCACGACCAGCGCCGGGCGGCGGACCGCTTCCCCAACCGGGACAGCCTGCTAGCCTGGACGGCCCTGAGCTATTTCCAGAAGGGGACTACCCTGCTCTATGCCGGGCAGGAGGTCTCTGCCGTCCATACGCCCTCCCTGTTTGAGCGGGAGCCCATCGACTGGACCGGGGAGGACCTGTCCCCCCTGCTGCGGAAGCTGTACGACATCAAAAAGCGCCTGCCCACAGACGCCGCCTTCCATGTGGAGGCCGACGACGCGCAGGGCCTGGCCGTGGCCGACTACCGGGACGGCCAACACCTGGCGGTGGGCGTGTTCCCCCTGGCGGGCCGACCGGGGACGGCCGCCGTCCCCCTGGCCGACGGCAATTATGAAAACGCCCTGACCGGCGAGTCCGTCACCGTCCGGGAGGGCCGTCTGACCGCCGCCGGGCCGGTGATCATCCTGTAAGCGAAAAAATAAGCGCAAAAAAGCAGCCGCTAGGCTGCTTTTTTGCGCTTATTTTTCACATATCCAGGAGCTTCAGCTCCTCCTCGTCCACCTTCCGCAGGTCCCGGCGGCTGAGAATGTCGTACATACACGGCACCACCAGCAGGGTCATCAGCGTGGCATACAGCAGGCCGCCGATGCACACCAGGGCCACCGGCTGCATCAGCGCCGTGCCCACGTTGTTGCCGAAGGCCATAACGATCAGGCCCAGAATGGTGGTCAGGGACGTCATGAGAATGGGCCGCAGACGGGTGACGCCGGCCTCGATGATGGCCTCCCGGCGGCCCATACCCTCCAGCCGCAGCTGGTTGATGTAGTCCACCAGGACGATGCCGTTGTTGACAATGACACCCACCAGCATCACAAAGCCGATCAGGGAGATGACGCTGACCTCCACCCCCGCCAGCAGCAGGGCCAGGAAGCCGCCGGTGAAGGCCAGGGGGATGGTGAACATGACGATCAGCGGCGAGCGCAGGGACTGGAACTGGGCCACCATCACCAGATACACCAGCACGATGCCCAGCAGCAGCATCAGCAGCAGCTGCCGGATGGCGTCCATGATGGCCTCGTTCTCCCCCTGGAAGGCGGCGGTGACGCCCTGGGGCAGCTCCGCCTGGCCGATGATCTTTTCGGCGGCGGAGGTGACCTTGGTGACGTTATAGCCGTCGGCCACGTCGGCGGACACGGTGATATACCGCCGCTGCTGGTCCCGGTTGATGGTGTTCAGGCTGACGGTCTCCTCCAGCTGGGCGATGTCCCCCAGGCGGACGGACTCGCCGCTCTGGGTGCTGCCGGAGGCGCTTGCGCTGCTCATGCCGCTCATACTGGACATGCTGCTCATACTAGACATGCCGCTCATGCTTCCCATGGAGCTGCCGGAGGAGGCGCTGCTCATCATGCTGCTCATGGCGGAGGCAGAGGAGGGGTCAATTTCCAGATCCAGGAGCTTCTCCCGGGTCATGCGGCTCTCCTCCGGGGACTGGATGGACACGCTGACGTCCAGCCCGTCCAGGGTCAGGGACAGGGAGCTGTCGGTGTCCGTCAGGGCGGAGGCCACGGCCATGTACACCTGGGCCACGGTGAGGCCCTTCTCCATGGCGGCGTTGCGGTCCACGGACAGGTGCAGGGCGGCGGCCGCCTGCTCCAGGCCGTCGGACACGTTCTCCGTGCCGGGGACGGTGGCCAGCTTCGCCGCCAGGTCACGGGCGGCGGACTGCATCTGCTCCATGTCGTCACCATAGACGTTCAGGGTGATGCCGCTGCCGGTGAGGTAGGACATATAGGTGTCCATGGCCCCGGAGGCGGTGACGGTGCAGTCCATGCCGGCGCAGGCGGCCTCCATCTGCTTGCCGGCCTCCGCGCCGGAGGCCCCCTCCGGCAGGGTGATGTAGGCGGTGACGTCGTATTCCCCGCCGCCGGCGGTCATCATGCTGGTCATGTCCATGCTCCCGGCGCCGGAGGCGGAGGACATCATCGCGCCCACGGTTTCCACGTTGTCCACGGCGGCGATGCGCTGCAGGGCCTCGTCCGCCAGGGCCACCGCCTGCTCCCGGGTGCAGCCCTCGGGCATGGAGATGGTCAGGTTCACGGTGTTCATGTCGATATTGGGCATAAAGGCGAAGCCCCGGGCCAGGGCGGCTCCGGCGGAGCCCACCAGCAGCAGCAGGGACACCCCCAGCACCACCAGCTTGTGGTGGATGGACCAGGACACCGCCTTGCGATAGGCGGGATAGACCTTATCCAGCAGTCCCGGCTTCTGGGGCTTCTCCTTGCGGAGCATACCGGCGGCCATGGCGGGCACCAGGGTCAGGGCCACAATGAGGCTGGCCAGCAGGGAATAGGTCATGGTCAGGGCCAGGTCCGTGAACAGCTGCTTGGTGATGCCCTCCACGAACACGATGGGCAGGAACACGCACACGGTGGTCAGGGTGGAGGCCACGATGGCGCCCAGCACCTGCCGGGCCCCGGATACCGCCGCCTGGATGACGGTGGCCCCCTTGGAGCGCAGTCGATAGATATTCTCAATGACCACCACAGAGTTATCCACCAGCATGCCCACCGCCACGGCCAGGCCCGACAGGGAGATCATGTTGATGGTAACGCCGGAGAAGTACATCAGCACCACGGCGAAGATCACGCTGATGGGGATGGAGCACAGGGTGATCACCGTGGGCCGCAGGTCCCGCAGGAACAGATACAGGATCAGCACCGCGAACAGCGCGCCCCAGCCCAGAGACGACAGAATGGAGTTGATGATAAGGTATATGTAGTCCCCCTGGTCCATCAGGGGTACGAAGGAAAGCCCCTCGTACTCCGCCTCCAGCTCCCGGAAGCGGCTGTTGATGTTGTTGGACACCTCCGCCGTGGCGTAGGTGGACTGCTTGTTGAGGGAGACGATGACGCCGTCCTTGCCGTTGAGCTTGTCGTAGATCTCCGAGGAGTTGTCGGTGATGGCCACATCGGCCACGTCCTTCATGCGGATGGGGTCGATGCCGTCCATCCCCAGGTCAAAGAGCACCAGGTCCTCCAGGTCCTGCCGGGTGTCGATGGCATCGCCCACGGAGACCATGTAGTTGACGCCGTCCTCCTTCAGATATCCGGCGGGCATGGAGAAGTTCTGGGCCGTCAGCAGGGCGGTGATGGTGGGTAGGCTCAGGCTGGAGGACAGGTCCGCCTGGCTCAGGGCGGTGGAGCGGGATTCCTCCAGGGTCTGGAGGCCCTGGTCGATCTGGCTCAGGGCGCTGTCCAGCTGGATGTTGGCGGAGATGATCTGGGTCACGGCGTCGGTCATGGTCAGGACCCCGGCGGATACCTGGTCCGCCAGCTTGGCCACACCCTCGTCGGTCTCCAGGTCCCGCAGCTGCTTTTCCAGCTCCTCCAGCTGCTTCTGCCACTCCTTGGCCCGCTGGACGGCCTCGTCCCACTTGACGCCCAGGGCCGCCATGCGCAGGTCCAGCGCCGCCAGCTCCGCCTGGATGCGGACGTATTCGGGGTCACTTTCGATTTCGGCGATGGCCGCCTGCTTTTCCTCCTCCGTCATGGAGGGGTTCTGGCGGATGGCCTCGATCTTCGCCTGATACGGGGCGTTTTCCGCCTCCAGCCGGGCCTTCTCCCGCTGAATATCCGCCAGCTCCTGGAGGTTGTCCTGGAGCTGGTCCCGGCTGTCCCGCATGGTTTTCAGACTGTCCTGAATGGTGGTAAGGGCCTGGGTCACGGCGTCCCGGACGGCGGATTCCTCGGCGCTGCGGATAGCAGCCTTGGCGCTGTTGACCTGGCCCCGGGCGGAGGCCAGCTGCCCTGCCGCGTCGTCCAGCTGCTTCGCAATGGCATCGGACAGCCGCTGGGACAGAGCATCCAGCTTCTTTTGGCTGAGGATCACATGGAGCTGACGCTCCACCGTGCCGCTGACGGTGACGCTGGCCACGCCGGTGATGCCCTCCAGCTTGGGGGACAGGGTGTCGTTGACGAAGTCCGACAGCTGGGTGATGTCCTTGCCGTCATAGGACAGGGCCGCCACCTGCACCGGCAGCATGGAGGGGTTCATTTTCAGCACATAGGGGTCGCCCACGGTGTCGGACCAGGAGCCCTTCAGCTGGTTGATCTTCTGCTGGATATCCACGCTGACGGTGTCCATGTTCACCCCGTCCTCAAACTCCAGCACCACCATGGACACGCTGTCCATGGAGCTGGAGGTGACATTCTTGATGCGGTCGAGGGTGGCCATGGACTGCTCCAGGGGCTTGGTGATGTCGGCCTCCACAGTTTCGGGGCTGGCCCCGGGGTCGGTGGTCACCAGGATCACATAGGGGAAGTCCATGTTGGGCATCAGGTCGGGGGTCATCTTCAGATAGGCCACCACACCCAGCACCACAATGGCCAGCACCGCCACGAACACCGTCAGCGGCTTCTTTACGCTGAATTTGGGCATAATCGTATCGCTCCTTGCGCATTATAAGTCAGTTGTTACACGACTGTAAAAAACATTTTAAAGAATTTTAACATTCTAAAGCGCCGCGCGCAAGAGGGGCGGGCAATTATTAACGAAACTGTTACAAAATCCCGTCTTTTCCTTAGCCTAACGAAAAAAATATTAAAAGCCTCGCAGAGTTTGCCGCCCGCAGGCGGCAAATAAATTGCAATTATTTTTTGGCCGGGGCGTGTACCTGAACAAGAATTCTTCTCAGGCTTTCGCACGCACGGCGTGTGAAAGCGCGATGTGACGTCTCATGAAAAACGAAAGCACCTTCGGCACTATAAAAAGCCTTTCAAGCTTTTTAACAGGTTTTGGCATAAGACAGGTAAAATCTCGCATTACAGGGGCAACACAGTTGACTCAAGTTATAGATAAACTTTCAGTTGCCGCAGAAATCGTTTGCAAACCTATTTTTTCGGGCATCTTTTCGTTCGAGGGGTATGATGGGATATTAAACCGAAATGTAAATCGACAAGTGCGCTCTACGCTAATTAGAAGTAATGGAAAAGTAAACCATCTATGTATAGGTGAGAATTGCTTTATAAAATACTGGCCCGAGTATACTCCTAAACAAGAGAATGTAAGACCACATTATAGCTTTTATGAAATAAATGATTTGTCATTTGGATACTTCATATCAAACTTGGTTGAAGACGTGTATATAGCAACAGTGGGGGCGAATCTGCCGGGGACTTTGACATCTATGTTCTATCCAATTGAAAACACCAAAGAGGCCCACAAATTAACTGAAGTTTCAATGGAAATGTAGATTATCTGTTGCCCGTTGATTGGGAGGTATAGTTATGACCTCCTTTTCCCATAAAAACTGATCACACCTGTTTCCCGTTGTCCGTGGGGAAACGTGAAAGGACGGCACAAAAGCGCCGTCCTTTGACCTTGCCCCACCTCTGGCCACGATGACCAGAAGCAGCGGGACACTTCCTTGACCTTCTATCTCCGGATAAGCTGAGCGCCGCCGTGGATGCAGCCGGTGCGGAAGCACGGGAAGCACGCAGCCGCTATGACGCTGCCGCTGCCAAAGTGACGGACAAAAAGGCAATGCTGAAAGCAATGGACAATTACCGCAACACCGATCCCGTTATCAAGGAGTATCGCATGATCCGCAAGGAAAAGGACAAGCAGAAATTCTATGCCGCGCATGAAGCGGATTTTATCATCAACGACGCTGCCAAGCACCAGCTTGACAAGCTGGGCGTACCGAAGCAGCTTCCGAAGCGCAAAGATGTCGTTGCGGAGATTCAATCTCTCATTTCAGAGAAAAACGAGTGCTACAACGATTACCGCGAGAAAAGCGAGCGGCTGCATGAGCTGATGACCATGCAGCGCAACTATCAGATGGCGATACAGCCGCAGCAGCCGAAACACAGACGGAAGCATGAGATAGAACTCTAAAAAGCAAAATGCCGCACAGGTTTCCCCATGCGGCACAATGCTCATTTCCCGAACAGATCGCTATGCGTTCCGGTTCTGGAAAGTGTCAGCACCAGAACATCGCCCTCAACGCGGTAGATCAGAAGCCAGTCGGGCTGAATGTGGCACTCCCGGTGTCCACGCCAGTTGCCGGTCAGGTCATGATCTCTGTTCTCAGGCGGCAGCGTGTTTCCCATTGCAAGCGTTTCGATCACGGTTTCAAGAAGCTCAATTTGCAGTCCGCGCTTGATTGCCAGCTTGTAATCCTTCTTGAACGCCGTGGTCGGCTTGACGGTCAGCTTTGTCTTTCTCACTTTTTCAGATCGGCAAAAAGCTCGTCAAGGTCGTTATAGCCCTTTACAGACGGGTCTTTTGCAATTCTTTCCGCTTCCAGCATGGCGGCAATCGTCTCCTTGTTAGGCTGATTGATGGAGATTTCAAACGGAATCCCGCCCTCCCGGATCGATTGACGCACGAAAATATTGAAAGCCGTTGTGAGATTCATGCCAAGCTCCGAAAACAAAGCGTCAGCCTGTGCTTTCAGGTCACTGTCCATTCGGATGCTGATGTTTGTTGTAGTTCCAGCCATGAAATCATCCCCTTTCTACTGGCACTATCATTATACGCTATCTGCACGAGAAATACAATACAGCGCACGAAAAAGATACAATTTGTTTTCAAATCCCAAAAGGAGCAACTGCCCCCCAAAAAAGCGCAAAGAACGCGCCGAAGAGACTTACCCATACCGCAATACAACCCGTTCCCCAAATGGAGCGTACAGGGCAGAAAAAGCCTGAAAGTGATACCGAGATTTACAGTTTGACCATCTGCCGGAGCGTAACGCTTTGGCGACAGATAGGAGTGTAAAAATGCCGAAAATGAACAAGCAGCGGCGGCTGGAATGGTCGTTCTTCCTCGACCACCGAAACCGCATTTCCTACAATCCCCTTTGCCGTGGGTGTGTCCACGGCTGCAAGCAAAGCTTCCGGGCAATCGTTGTTCTTTGTCCGCATTACTGGTCAAAATGCTGGAAACCGCCCGACTGAGGGCTGTCACGATTCGTTATACCTCTAATTCCCACGAAGGAGGTGACATTCCATCACTGAGTACATGAGAGCGGATACCCGGCTGCCGCCGTATCTGCCATATCCCCGTTTCCTGCTGCAAACAGACCTGACCCAGACGGCGAAGCTGCTGTACGCGCTGCTGCTTGACCGGGCGACGCTCTCACAGGCAAACGGCTGGCTGGACGAGGGCGGCAGGATTTACCTTGTGTTCCCCATAGAGAAGATTGCCGCCGCACTGGACAGAAGCTCCATGACCGTGAAAACCGCTCTTTCCGAGCTGGAGGACGCCGGGCTGATTGAGCGGCGCAGAAGTGGCTTTTCCAAGCCGAACCGCATCTATGTAAAGCTGCCGCCAGACGGACAGAAATTTTTCCAAACGACAGACAGAAATCCGTCCTTCATTGAGAAAGAAAACTGTCCCCTAACAACCTGGGTGACTCAGAAATAGGGAAGGCATTTGGGGTCAGCGCTGCCAGCGTTCGTATGATGCTGACACGAGCCAGAAGTAAAGCCCGCAAGGCCATGGAAGCGGGATTCGGCGGCAAATAAGACGGCGGCTAAGGTGCTTTTTGCGCTATTATGTCCCAGCTTCATCTCGTTGCTTGGATATAATAGCCAAAAAGCATCTGCCGTCTTTTGTCATATATTACGATTCTTTCGAAAAAAGCGAAAAAACCTGTTGCAAAGTAGCTGCAGCGGAGTTGTATATAGTAGAGACGTAGGCATACATCCCACTATATAAAAGAAAGAGAGAAAACGTATGAAAGAATGGAGACGCGTACTATCCTGTTTCCTGGCCGTGCTGCTGACGGTGTACTTGGTCCCCGTGCAGGTAATGGCTGAGGAACTGGGAGATCTGTGGCCGCCAACAACAGAAAACGTCGTGGATGCGCCTGCGGATGTCGTGGGCGAGATACTGGAACAACGGGAAGAAAATCGGAAGGAGTTCCTGCTTACCGACGGTACAAGGCAGGTGGTAATTTATCCGGCGGCAGTACATTACCAAAAAGATGGATATTGGGAGGAAATTGACAACCGGTTGCTGCCGTCTGCTGCGCAGGATGGTGAAACCGTGTATCGAAACGCAGCCGGTATGTGGGATGTCTCTGTTCCTGCTGAGCTGAATACCGCCAATGGAATCACGGTCAGCCGCAGCGGGTACAGCTTGTCATTCTATCTGACAGGTCAGTTGTACGAAGACGATGGTGCGATTTCCGAAAGCGGTTCGGGCTATATAGGTGAGGAGTTGCCGGGCGAAGATATGATCTGTGTCCCCGCAGACGAAAGCGCTGCCGAGGTCAGCAGCATTGCTTCCACTCTGGCAGATGAGGGACAGCTTCAGCCGGAGGCTGCACTGAATAATCAACGCAGCGAAACCGCGTATCAGGATGTTTATCATGACACAGATGTGACCTATGACCTGGATTCAAATCGGCTGAAGGAGTCTTTGATTCTGCGCAGTTGCCCGAAAGAGTTGTTAGGCTACCGCTACCATCTGGAGGCAGAAAATCTGCGATTGGAACTGCAGGAGGATAACCGTATTCTGGCCTATGCAAAAGATGCCGATTCCGAAGCCAAGCCGGTGTTCTATATGCCGGCTTCTTATCTATTGGATGCGGAAAATGTATGCTCCGATGATATCAAGGTGATTCTGGAGGAAAACGAAAAAGGATATGAACTGCGTTACTACCTGCCTCAGGATTGGATGGCAGACGCCTCATATCCTGTTGTCCTGGACCCCGTGGTTTTCAACCTGTGTCCAATACGTTCACCATTTGGGATAAAACTGTAAGTCAGCGCAATTCTGAGTTAGCCGGTTCCGCATATATCGCAGCGACAACATGCTCATCGAGCCGCAGAACCAGCGGAGGAAAATCAAATGCTCCAAGACAGACGGCGAGGGGCCGAAACACAGGCCCGGTAAGGATGACGGTATGAAGAAACCAGAAACAAATACTTTACGTATTGAGCCCCGAAAGTTTCATGCATCTGCGGTAGTAATAGCGATGATGATCGCATATCTTAATTATTATTACATTATTCCAGCGTTTCGTATAGCTTTTCCGCCTATAGGCTTAGATACAGTCGTAGTTGCCCTCATGGGTGTCACGCTTAATACGCTAGCTTTCGCACATATTATTGCTACCAGTCGAACGTATATCGTGTCTGCCGAAGGAATTACGGTCATTTTTTTGGGCTTTATCCGTCGACTATATCCATGGCAGCGGTTCCAGAGTATTAACGCGTGCCCCATAGACATAGGCAATCCTTCGTGGGGAGGCCAACCGTTTTTAATGGTTTGCAGCACCGTGCCGATTCGGACGATGGAGGGGGGAAAAATTGATTTGGAGCGTACTATCTACCGCTGGCCCCATATTTTGTTCTTTCCTCTACTGCCGGGCGAGGAACGCATGCAATTTGAAAGCCTGCGGCGGGGGGAAATACCTCCCGACCTGGAGAACCAGGAACCCGACGAGGAGGAATAAGTATCCCGGCTGACCGAGATGACCTGGGGCAGCAACAAGCTGCATTTTACCTACGACTCTCTGGGCCCGGCGTCTGTGACGTACAACGGCAACAGGTATTTCTACCTGAAAAATGCCCAAGGCGATGTCACCGGTCTTGTGAACGCCAGCGGCACCCAGGTGGTGTCCTACACCTACGATCCCTGGGGTGCGCCCATGTCCACCGACGGCACCATGGCTTCCACCCTCGGCACCGCGAACCCCCTGCGCTACCGCGGGTATGTCTACGACACCGAGACGGGCCTGTACTACCTCACCAGCCGGTACTATAACCCGGTTTGGGGAAGGTTTATCAATGCGGACGGTCTGATTGTTGACTGTGGGGCAAACACGCAGAATCTATTAATAAGGCTCAATCTTTCGTATCGGGTATTAAAGAAACGCTTTGTGCTTCTATATCATCTTCACACATATAACAGAAGAGGCGGTCACGTCTATTATATTTTCCCATAGGTGATAGTATGGTTGTTAGACTAACATTTGATTCCAGAATTAGTTACGTATATGTTCCGGATGGTTACATAACAGACGTCAAATCATTACAATGCTCATTTCTTGAGTGGGTATACGATAATCCAAATTGCATGGTAAAAGCGAAGGGGAATACGGTATTTTCTTTTGGAGAAAATGATTTTGTGTCGTTTATAAACGCAGTCGTTTTGCGTGGAAAAAACGAAAAAGCATATGTATGTCCTTGTGAAAATCTGTGTAAGCAAAGAATCCTATCGATAAATCTATAGCGCGAAAAACATTTGTTTAGACAGTTTGAATGCCTACAGTGTGCTCATCTGGATTCTTGCTGAAATGCCCAAGGCAACGTTACCGGTCTTGTGAATGCCAGCGGCACCATGGCCTCCACCCTCGGCGCTGCGAATCCCCTGCGCTATCGTGGGTATGTATTATGTTAGGGGGCTTTATCGCCGCCAACTTCTGCGCATTTCCCGCGGTGTTTATATCCATTGCAGCCGGAGTAGCGGTTGACGGTTTTTTCTATGTGTTAAAGGACCGCTTCCTAAAGGCATACAGAAAGAAGGGTAAAACATGATCGGTAATATTTCCATAATAGGCTTTATTGTTGCAGTGACCGTCTCTGTTGGTTGCATGATAACAGGGCTTTGGATGCTGTTTTCCCGGAAATATAAACATGATCCGCGGAATCCCATAGGCACCGCTATTGCTATGCTCCTGATGCCGCTTGGATTGGGATTGCTGGCCTTTAATGAAATCGGCTTTTTCCCGGCGCGATATTACCGCATTTTGATTGTTATTGGAATTGGATTAGGTGGAGGCGGCGCTGAGCTCCTCACGCTTTCTATCGTCCATGTTTGTCGTAAAGGCGGAAAGAAAAAGGACGCAAGAACGGGCATAGTAGGGGCATGCCTTGTTGGAATCTTTTTCCTGGTGATCTTGACGTGCATGATTTTCATGCCTTTTGCTCCTTGAAACAGCAATTAAGAACCAGGAACCCGACCAGAGGGAATAACCGTCCCGGCTGACGGACGTGGCCGTCTTTTAACGGCAG
>NZ_JAJEPW010000072.1:0-11984 GCF_020687045.1 Brotocaccenecus cirricatena | reverse complement strand
GGCCCCTGACCGGGGCCGCCCGTTTTCTGCAATTTATGCCTGCCGGTCCGTCTGGATCAGCAGCTTCAGGGCCTCCACGCCCACCTCCACGGCGGAGGTGGTGTCCTCGCTCATGTCCTGGTCCAGTCCGGCGGCCTCCCGCTCCTGGTTCCAGATCACATGGAAGCAGCTGCCGCAGCGGCAGCCCAGGGCGTCGGCCACCACAAACAGGGCGGCGCTTTCCATTTCGCTGGCCTTCACGTGCAGGCGCTTCCAGGCCTCCCACTTGTTCAGCAGCTCATAGGACACCGGCATTCTGGCGGGGCTGTGCTGGCCATAGAAGGCGTCCTTGCACTGGACCACGCCGGTTTTCAGGGACTTGCCCAGGTTTTTGGCGGCCTGTACCAGGGCGCAGGTGACGTCGAAATTGGCCACGGCCGGGTACTCAATGGGGGCATACTCCCGGCTGGTGTGCTCAAAGCGGATGGCCCCGGTGGCCACCACCACGTCGCCGGAGCGCACGTCCAGGTCGATGCCGCCGCAGGTGCCCACCCGGATGAAGGTATCCGCGCCGATGTTGTGCAGCTCCTCCATGGCGATGGAGGCGGAGGGGCCGCCGATGCCGGTGGAGCAGACGGAGACCTTTTCCCCCAGCAGGGTGCCGGTATAGATGGTGAATTCGCGGTTCTGGGCCACAAAATGGGCGTCGTCGAACAGGGCCGCGATCTTTTCGCAGCGGCCGGGGTCGCCGGGCAGGATGACGTAACGGCCCACGTCGCCCTCCACGCAGTGGATATGGAACTGTTTGTCCAGCTTTTGCATAGCTGCGCCTCCTTGATAAATGATCCGTGTGATGCCGTCATTATATCACAGGAAGCTGCCGGGTGCAAATAAAATGCCGGGGCGGGTGCTTATACGTTGCCGTACATAAACAGGTCGCACTTGATCATGCCGTTATAGAGCTTGCGCTTCTTCTTGGCCTGGTGGCCGAAGGTGCGCTCAAACTCCGTGTGGCTGCTGAGGACCAGGGTCCGCCAGGTATCCGGCAGACGCTCCCACATTTTGCCGAAGTCCCGGTACAGGGCCTCAGCCTCCTGCCGCTCCAGCAGCCGCTCGCCGTAGGGGGGATTGGTCACCAGCTGGCCATAGGTGTCGTCCCGGCGGAAATTCCGCATATCCGCCACCTCGAAGCGCACCACGTCCTCCACCCCGGCCTTCCGGGCGTTGTCCCGGGCGATGGCCACGGCCCGGGGGTCCACGTCGCCGCCCCAGATGTCGTACCGGCCGTGGAACTCCTTGTCCATGGCCTCTCCGGCGGCGGTCAGCCAGTCCCCGGAGGGCACAAAGCCCCAGCGCTGGGCGTCGAAGCTGCGGTCCAGGCCCGGGGCCCGGTTCATGGCGATCAGCGCCGCCTCGATGCAGATGGTGCCGCTGCCGCAGAAGGGGTCGCAGAAGGGGTCCCGGCCCCGGAAGCGGGACAGGGTCACCATGGCCGCCGCCAGCGTCTCCCGCAGGGGGGCCTCCACGCCCACGGCCCGATAGCCCCGCTTGTACAGGCCCTCCCCGGAGCTGTCCAGGCAGATCATGGCCTCGTCCTTGAACAGGGAGAACCGCACCTGATACTTGACCCCGTCCTCCGGGAACTGCTCCAGGCCGTAGTGGGCCTTCATCCGCTCCACCATGGCCTTTTTGATGATGGACTGGCAGGCGGGCACCGCGTGCAGCTGGGAGGAGATGGAGTAGCCCTTCACCGGGAAGGCCGCGTCCCGGGGCAGATACTCCTCCCAGGGGATGGCCCGGGTGCCCTGAAACAGCTCCTCAAAGCTGCGGGCCGGGAACCGGCCCAGCACCAGCAGCACCCGCGCCCCGCAGCGCAGGTTGATGTTCAGCCGCGCCAGGTCGGACAGTTCTCCCCGGCACAGCACCCGGCCGTTTTCCACCTGCACGTCCTTCAAGCCCAGCCGCCGGATCTCGTCGCCCACCAATTTTTCCAGCCCCAGCAGGCAGGGCACCATAAATGTATGCATATTGCACCTCGTTTCGTGATTTGGGGTCATTGCAGCATGTCCAGCAGCTGCTCCGGGGTGTCCGCCACCAGGGGCGCGCCTGCGGCCTCCAGAGCCGCCCGGCCCCGGAACCCCCAGGCCACGCCGATCATGTCCAGCCCGGCGTTCCGGGCGGTGGCCACGTCCACCTCGCTGTCGCCTACATACAGAGTCTCCTCCGGGGCCGCGTGAAGCTGGTCCAGAGCCGCCCGGACCATATCCGGGGCGGGCTTGGAGGCGATGCCCTCCCGCTGGCCCATGGCCCCGTCCAGCTCCGGGAAGAACCGGGCCGCCAGGGTCCGGGTGGTCCGGTCCGGCTTGTTGGACACCACCGCCGTCCGCACGCCTGCCTGCCGCAGCCGCTCCAGCAGCGGCCCGATGCCGTCATAGGGACGGGTCTCCACGCAGTTGTGGGCCTGGTAATAGGCCCGGTAGTCCGCCAGGATTTCCGCCTCCCGGTCCGGGTCCACCCCCTGGGGCAGGGCCCGGTGAATCAGTGGTCCCGCGCCGTTGCCCACGAACCGGCGCACCTCCTCTAAGGTCCGGGTGGGATAGCCGTATTTTTCCAGGATGTAGTTCACCGCCGCCTGCATATCCGTCAGGGTGTCCAGCAGTGTTCCGTCCATATCAAATAAAATCGCCTGATATTTCATGTTATTTACTCCTTATTGGCAGCCGGGGCCGGTTTCTTCCCGGCGGGCCGGGGCAGCTTCCGCAGCAGCCCCTCTGTCTGATTTTTCCGCACAGGACTCATCTCTTTCCGATTTTTCTCGTTCTCCGTCTTTTGGAGTATACCACGCCGCCGGGCATCCGTAAAGCCGGGCGGCGAAAATTTCGTCCTTGGCCGGGCCCGGCATTTTACCGGGATTTTACAAAACACGCCTTTCCGGCTTTACATCCGGCCCGTATCCTATGAACTGTACCGAGGATATCCAAAATCCGTTGAATCGAAAGGAGATTCTGAAAAAATGAAAAGGTTTCTTTCCATGGCCCTGTGCATCGTCATGGTGCTGGGCATCCTGGCCGGCTGCGGCCAGAAGGGCAATGACACCCCTAAGAACGACGATAACAGCACCGCTCTCTCCGGCTCCGTGTCCACCAACGGCTCCACCTCTATGGACAAGGTCATCGGCGCTCTGAAGGAGCAGTTCACCGCCGACAACCCCGGCGTCACCGTCACCTATGATCCCACCGGCTCCGGCGCCGGCATCGAGGCCGTGAAGAACGGCTCCGCCGATATCGGCCTGGCCTCCCGGGCCCTGAAGGACCAGGAGAAGTCCGCCGGTCTCCAGGAGACCACCGTGGCCCTGGACGGCATCGCCATCATCGTCAACGCCGGCAGCAAGGTTGCCGATCTGACCGTTCAGCAGATCGCCGACATCTTCACCGGCAAGATCACCGACTGGAGCGAGGTGGGGGGCGACCCCGGCGCCATCTCCTGCATCGGCCGTGAGTCCGGCAGCGGCACCCGGGACGGTTTCGAGTCCATCACCGATACCAAGGATGCCTGCAAGCTGGACCAGGAGCTGACCTCCACCGGCGGCGTCATTGAGGCCGTTGCCGGCAACCCCAACGCCATCGGCTACGCATCTCTGTCCGCCGTGGAAGGCAAGTCCACTGTCAAGGCCCTCACCGTGGGCGGTGTGGCCTGCACCGAAGCCACCGTCCTGGACGGCAGCTATGAAATCCAGCGTCCCTTTGTGCTGGTGACCAAGCAGGGCGTGACTCTCTCCGCCGCCGCTCAGGCTTTCTTCGACTTCGCCACCTCCTCCGCCGCTTCCGACCTCATCAAGAACGCCGGTGCGGTGCCCGTGGCCAAGTAACCATCCCCGGGAGACCTCCCCTGACCCGTTATCCCGGGCCAGGGGCCTTTCCCGTTCCGGACCAGAAAGGAACCGACTATGCGTTCAAAGAATACAGGGGCCCGCAAGGCCCTGGAAACCGTGATCCATCTGATCTTCCTGCTGTGCGGCATCGTGGCCGTGGGCTTCGTGCTGGTCATCAGCGTGTATCTGATCCTCTCGGGCCTGCCCGCCATCCGGGAGATCGGCCTGTTCAAATTCCTGTTCGGCCAGGTGTGGGACCCCACCAACACCACCACCGGGGCCCAGTACGGCATTCTTCCCTTCATCCTCACCTCCATATACGGCACCGCCGGGGCCATGGTCATCGGCGTGCCCATCGGCCTGATGACGGCCATCTTCCTCTCCAAGCTGGCCCCGCCCAGGGCCGCCGCCGTGATCCGCACCGCCGTGCAGCTGCTGGCGGGCATCCCGTCGGTGGTATACGGCCTGGTGGGCATGATCGTGCTGGTGCCCCTGATCCGCACCACCTTCTCCCTGGGGTCCGGCGCCTGTCTGCTGGCGGCCATCCTGGTGCTGTCCATTATGGTGCTGCCCTCCATCATCAATGTGTCGGAAACGGCCCTGCGGGCGGTGCCCCGGGAGTATGAGGAGGCCAGCCTGGCCCTGGGGGCCACCGCCACGGAGACCTATTTCCGCGTCAGCCTCCACGCCGCCCGCAGCGGCGTGGCCACCGCCGTGGTGCTGGGCGTGGGCCGGGCCATCGGCGAGGCCATGGCCATCATCATGGTGGCCGGAAACGTGGCCAATATGCCGGGGCTGTTCCAGTCCGTCCGGTTCCTGACCACCGGCATCATCTCCGGCATGTCCTACGCCCCGGTGGGCAGCCTGTATCAGCAGGCCCTGTTTTCCATCGGCCTGGTGCTGTTTCTGTTCATTATGCTCATCAACGTATTTCTCAACGTGTTCATCAAAAAAAAGAAGGAGGACTGACCCATGGAGGAAAAGCTGTCGCCCCGCCGCCGTCTGTATGACAGGGGGCTGCGGTTTCTGGTGTGGCTGTGCGCGGGACTGACCTGCGCCCTGCTGCTGTTTCTCATCGGCTATATCTTCTATCGCGGGGTGCCGGGCGTCACCTGGCCCCTGCTGACCAGCCAGACCAGCTATATCAAGGACACCGTGGGCGTCCTGCCCAACATTCTCAACACCCTGTATATCATCGTGGCGGCCATGGTCATCGTCCTGCCCCTGGGGGTGGGGGCCGCCATCTATCTGACGGAGTACGCCGCCAACCGCCGCCTGGTGGCCGTCATCGAGTTCGCCACCGAGACCCTGACGGGCATCCCCTCCATCATCTTCGGCCTGGTGGGTATGCTGCTGTTTGTGCAGCGGCTGGGCCTGAAGGCGGGCATCCTGGCCGGCAGCCTGACGCTGGTGGTGATGATTCTGCCCACCATCGTCCGCACCACCCAGGAGAGCCTGAAAACCGTGCCCCAGTCCTATCGGGAGGGGGCACTGGGCCTGGGAGCCGGAAAGTGGCACATGATCCGCACGGTGGTGCTGCCCGGGGCCGTGGACGGCATCGTCACCGGCTGCATCCTGGCGGTGGGCCGCATTGTGGGCGAAAGCGCCGCCCTGCTGTATACGGCGGGCTTCGGCCTGGAACTGGTGGGCTTTATCAAGTCCCTGCACACCTCCGCCGCCTCCCTGACCGTGGCCCTGTATGTCTACGCCACCGAGCGGGGCGAGACGGCCCTGGCCTTCTCCATCGCCGCCATCCTGATGGTGCTGACCCTGCTGATCAACCTGACCGCCTCCCTGGTGGGGCGGAAGCTGCGAAAGAAATGAGGCAATTTATGGAACCGATTCTTGAGGCCAAGAGCCTGAACCTGTGGTACGGGCCCAATCACGCCCTCCACGATGTGTCCGTGGCCATTCCGGAGCGGCAGATCACCGCCTTCATCGGCCCCTCCGGCTGCGGCAAATCCACGTTCCTGCGGACGCTGAACCGCATGAACGACCTGATCCCCTCCGTGAAGATCGAAGGGGAGGTGGACTTCCACGGGAAGAACATCTATGACGCCAGGGTGGACCCCACCCTGCTGCGCAAGCGCATCGGCATGGTGTTTCAGAAGGCCAACCCCTTCCCCATGAGCATCTATGACAACGTGGCCTACGGGCCCCGGACCCACGGCATCCGCAGCCACGCCAAGCTGGACGACATCGTGGAGCGCTCCCTGCGCTCTGCCGCCATCTGGGACGAGGTGAAGGACCGGCTGAAGAAAAGCGCCATGGGCCTCTCCGGCGGCCAGCAGCAGCGCCTGTGCATCGCCCGGGCCCTGGCCGTGGAGCCGGAGGTGCTGCTGATGGACGAGGCCACCAGCGCCCTGGACCCCATCTCCACCTCCAAAATCGAGGACCTGGCCCTGGAGCTGAAGGAGCACTACACCGTGGTCATGGTCACCCACAATATGCAGCAGGCGGCCCGCATCTCCGACAACACGGCCTTTTTCCTGCTGGGCGAGCTGGTGGAGTTCGGCAAAACGGAGCAGCTGTTCTCCGCCCCCGCCGACAAGCGCACCGAGGACTACATCACCGGGAGGTTCGGATAATGAGAAGACAGTTTGACCAGCAGCTGGCGCTGCTGAACCGGGAGCTGATTGAAATGGGCGCCCTGTGCGAGGAGGTCATCGCCCTGGCCTCCAAGGCCCTGACGGAGGGAGACCCCGACCTGGCCGCCCGGGTGGCCCCCCTGGACACCGAGATCGACCAGAAGGAGCGCACCATCGAGTCCCTGTGCCTGAAGCTGCTGCTGCAGCAGCAGCCGGTGGCCCGGGACCTGCGCCAGATCTCCGCCGCCCTGAAAATGATCACCGACATGGAGCGCATCGGCGACCAGGCCCAGGACATCGCCGAGATCGTCACCTTCCTGAAGGGCCGCACCGCCGAGCATGACGACATTCTCTGCCAGATGGCCCGGGCCACCATCTCCATGGTGACAGAAAGTGTTGACGCATTCGTAAAACATGATACAATAAAAGCAGAGGCCGTTCTGGCCGCCGACGACACCGTGGACGCCTATTTCCGCCAGGTGAAGCAGGCCCTGATCTCCCGCATCGCCGCCGACCCCGCGGACGGGGAGTACGCCCTGGACCTGCTGATGATCGCCAAGTATTTCGAGCGCATCGGCGACCACGCCACCAACATCGCCGAGTGGGTGATTTTTTCCATCACCGGCCGGCACAAGGAGGGATAACCCATGATCTGGTGCGTAGAGGACGATGCCAGTATCCTTGATATTGAGGTATACACCCTGCAGTCCACCGGGTTCCAGGCCCAGGGCTTTGCCGACGGCGGGGCCTTCTGGTCCGCGCTGGAGTCGGCCCGGGAGCTGCCGGAGCTGGTGGTGCTGGATGTGATGCTGCCCGGTGTGGACGGTGTGGAGCTGCTGCGCCGTATGCGGGCCGCCCCTGCCACCCGTTCCATCCCCGTGGTCATGGCCACCGCCAAAGGCGCGGAATATGACAAGATCCAGGCCCTGGACCTGGGCGCGGACTACTATCTGACCAAGCCCTTCGGGGTCATGGAGCTGGTGTCCTGCGTGAAGGCGGTGCTGCGCCGCTGCGCCAGGCCCGCCCACCTGCTGCACCTGGCGGGCCTGGTCCTGGACCAGGACGCCCACACCGTCTCCTGCGACGGGCAGCGGGTGCCCCTGACCTATAAGGAATACGAGCTGCTGCGGCTGCTTTTGTCCCACCCCGGCATGGCCTTTACCCGGGACCAGCTGATGGCCCAGGTATGGGGCACCGATTACTGCGGCGAGACCCGCACCGTGGACATGCACATCCGCACGCTGCGCCAGAAGCTGGGCCCCTACGGCAGTCTCATCCAGACCGTCCGCAACGTGGGCTACCGGCTGGAGGAACAAGAATGACCAAGAAAATTTTCCGCTCGTTTATGGTGTCCGCTGCCGCCGTGCTTTTAGCGGCGGTGGCCATCGTCATGACCTGCCTGTACAGCTATTTTGCCTCCGTGCAGGAAAACCAATTGCAGGATCAGCTGCAGCTGGCCGCCGCCGCGGTGGAAACCCAGGGCCGCGATTATCTGAACAAGCTCACGGCGGACCGCTACCGCCTGACCTGGATCGCCCCGGACGGGGCGGTGCTGTGCGACACCAAGCGGGACGCCGAAAGCCTGGAAAACCACGGCGACCGCACCGAGGTGCGGGAGGCCCTGCGCACCGGCTCCGGCCACTCCACCCGCTATTCCAGCACCCTGCTGGAAAAAACCAGCTACTATGCCCGCCGGATGCCGGACGGCACGGTGCTGCGCATTTCCATCAGCCGGGCCACCGTGGGGATGCTGCTGCTGGGGATGCTGCCGGCCATTCTGCTGACGGCGGCGGTGGCCCTGATCCTGTCGGGCCTGCTGGCGGGCCGCCTGTCCCGCCGCATCACCGCGCCCCTGAACGCCCTGGACCTGGAGCGCCCCCTGGAAAACGACACCTATGAGGAGCTGTCCCCCCTGCTGTGCCGCATCAACGTCCAGCGGCGGCAGATCGACAGCCAGCTGACGGACCTGCGCCGCCGGTCCGACGAGTTCCAACAGATCACCTCCCATATGCAGGAGGGCCTGGTGCTGCTGGATGACGCCGGGGCTGTGCTGAGCATCAACCCCGCCGCCTGCCGCATTTTCGAGGCGGACGAGACCTGCCTGGGCCAGGATTTCCTGACGGTGGACCGCAGCCGGGACGTCAGCGCCGCATTGGAGGAAGCCATGGCCTCCGGCCACAGCGAGGTCCATGTGCAGCGCCCGGGCCGCATTTATCAGTTCGATATCTCCCGCATCCGGTCCGGCCAGGACGTGCTGGGCGCGGTGCTGCTGGCCTTCGACATCACCCAGCAGGAGACGGCGGAGCAGAGCCGCCGGGAGTTCACCGCCAACGTCTCCCACGAATTAAAGACCCCCCTTCAGGGGATCATCGGCAGCGCCGAGCTGATTGAAAACGGACTGGTGAAGCAGGAGGACCTGCCCCGGTTCGTGGGCCACATCCGCCGGGAGGCCCAGCGGCTGGTGGCCCTCATCGGCGACATCATCCGTCTGTCCCAGCTGGACGAGGGGGACCCCTTGCCCTGGGAGCAGGTGGACATCCCGGCTCTGTGCCGGGACATTGCCGCCGACCTGCGGGACAAGGCCGAGAAAAGCCAGGTCAGCCTTACCGTGGAGGGACAGGACGTCCAGGCGGAGGGTGTGCGCCGTCTGCTGCACGAGACCATCTATAACCTCTGCGACAACGCCATCGGGTACAACGTCCCCGGCGGCAGCGTCCGGGTCACCGTGTCGGATGCCGGCGAAAACGCCGTGATCTCCGTGGCGGACACCGGCATCGGCATCGCCCCGGAGCACCAGTCCCGGATCTTCGAGCGGTTTTACCGGGTGGATAAGAGCCACTCCAAGGCCTCCGGCGGCACCGGCCTGGGCCTGTCCATCGTGAAGCACGCCGTGGCCTATCACCACGGAACCGTGCAGCTGGAGAGCCAGCCCGGCAAGGGCACCACCATTACCGTCACCATTCCCAGGAAGCAATCCTGAAATATCCCCGGCTTGGCCGAAAAGCGAAGGCTTTTCGGCCAAGCTGAAACGCTGTTAAGAGAGGTACCGCCTATGCTGCTGACTGCCGACATCGGAAACACCAACATCGTTCTGGCCCTGCTGGATGAGAAGGACCGGGTCGTATCCCAGTGCCGGGTCCCCTCCGGGGATCCGCTGCCGCCGGAGGCGTATGACGACGCCATCCGCCGGGTGCTGGAGGGGCAGGCCGCCCCGGAAGGGGCCGCGATCGGCTCGGTGGTGCCCCGGCTGACGGCGGAGACCGCCGACGCCATCCGCCGGGTCGCGGGGCTGGAGGCCCTGGTGGTAGGTCCCACCACCCCCGCCGGACTGGACATCGCCATTGAACAGCCGGAGACCCTGGGGGTGGACCTGCTGGCCGCCGACGCCGCCGCTGCGGCGGAGTATCCCCTGCCGGTGGTGGTGTTCGACTTCGGCACCGCCACCACCGTGACGGTGGTGGACCGGCAGCGCCGCTATCGGGGCGGCGTGATTCTGGCCGGGGTGAAGCTGAGTCTCCACGCCCTGTTTTCCGGCACGGCCCAGCTGCCGGATATCGCCCTGGAGGCCCCGGGGAAGGTCATCTGCTCCGTCACCGAGGACAGCCTTCAGGCCGGGGCCATTTACGGCGCCGCCGCCATGGCCGACGGCCTGCTGGAGCGCATGGAGGAGGAGCTGGGGCAGCCCTGTACTGCCGTGGCCACCGGGGGCCTGTCCGGGATCATTACCCCCTACTGCCGCCGGAGGATCCGGCACGACGACAGTCTGCTGCTGCGGGGTCTGGCCCTGATCTGGCGGAAAAACTGCGGAAATCGGTAAATTTTATCATATAGGAGGATTCTTATGGACCAGCTGCGACAGAAAAAAGGCTTTATCTGCGACATGGACGGTGTCATCTATCACGGCAACCGGCTGCTGCCGGGGGTGAAGGAATTTGTGGACTGGCTGTATCGCGAGGAGAAGAATTTCCTGTTTTTGACCAACTCCTCCGAGCGCAGCCCCAAGGAGCTGCAGCAGAAGCTCCGGCGCATGGGCCTGGACGTGGACGAGAGCCACTTTTACACCAGCGCCCTGGCCACGGCCCGGTTCATCAGCAGCCAGGCCCCGGGGTGCAGCGCCTATGTCATCGGCGGGGCGGGGCTGATTATGGCCCTCCACGACGAGGGCATCACCATGAACGACGTGGACCCGGATTATGTCATCATCGGCGAGGGCAACAGCTATAATTACGAGAACATCCTGCGGGCGGTGCGGCTGGTGCTGAAGGGCGCCCGGCTCATCGGCACCAACAGCGACCTGACCGGCCCCTCGGAGGACGGCATCATCCCCGCCTGCCGGGCTATGATCGCCCCCATCGAGATGGCCACCGGCCAGAGCGCCTATTTCGTGGGCAAGCCCAATCCCCTGATGATGCGCACGGGCCTGCGGATCCTGGGGGTCCACTCGGAGGACGCCGTGATGATCGGCGACCGCATGGACACCGACATGGTGGCCGGTATCGAAACCGGCCTGGACACGGTGCTGGTGCTCTCCGGCGTCACCCGGCGGGAGGACATCGCCAAGTTCCCCTACCGCCCCCGGCTGGTGCTGGACGGCGTGGGCGACATCCCCGGCCCGGCAGAACAGTAAAAAATAAGCAATCCGCTTCCGGTTTTTGCCGGAAGCGGATTGCTTATTGTGATATCTTTAAGGGCGTAACCCCGGTTTAAGGATAATTTTACGGTCTGTTCAAAAACGGCCGGAAGAATGTGGTATAATGTCCATATCAACAGATCGAGGTTTCTTATGGACAAGCACGTTTTCACGGATAAACAGAAAAAGCTCATCGCCTGGGCGGCCATCGCCATCTTCCTGCTGCTGTCGGCGGCGGTGGGATGGTTCATTGGCCGCCCCCTGGTGCGATTTGCCTCCCGGCCGGAGGAGTTCCGCCTGTGGGTGGACGGCCACGGCCTGCTGGGCATGGCCGCCTATGTGGGCATGGTGTTTTTGCAGGTGGTGGTGGCTGTGATCCCCGGGGAGCCCCTGGAGATCAGCGGCGGCTATGCCTTCGGGGCCCTGCGGGGCAGCGTGCTGTGTCTGCTGGGGGGGGTTCTGGGCAGCGTGGCGGTGTTTGCCCTGGTGCGGCGGTTCGGCCGGGAGCTGGTGGAGATCTTCTTCCCCCGGGAGAAGCTGGAGAAGCTGAAATTCCTGCAAAGCTCCCCCAAGCGGGACGCCCTGTTCTGGCTGATATTCACCGTGCCGGGCACCCCCAAGGACCTGCTGTGCTACTTCGCCGGGCTGACGGACCTGTCCTGGGGCAAGTGGCTGCTGCTGTGCACCGTGGGGCGTCTGCCCTCGGTGCTGACCTCCACCATCGGCGGCAGCGCCCTGGGGGTGAAGGACTATCAGTTTGCCATCCTGGTTTTCGCCGTGACCCTGGCGGTGTCCGGTGTGGGGCTGCTGATTTATCGGGCCGTCTGCCGGCGGCATGATCGAAAGCAACAGGAACACGAATAAGCAAAGCAGTCCCCCCGCCTGGGCCCGGGGACTGCCGTTTATTGTTCGTTGG
>NZ_JAJEPW010000071.1:0-12233 GCF_020687045.1 Brotocaccenecus cirricatena | reverse complement strand
CCCCCCCCCCCCCCCCCCCCCCGGTTTTTTGACAAATAAATCCCCCTTCGGAGAACCTTTCCGAAGGGGGATTTGCGTGCTTATGCCCGGTTGTTGAGCTTTCCCAGATAGCGGTAGATGCTGGCCTCGGAGCTGTGCAGCTCCTTGGCCACATAGCTGACGGAGCCCTTCAGCAGGAACACGCCCTTGCGGTTCAGGGCCGCCATGATCTCCATCTTCTCGTCCTGGGTCAGCCGCTCCACCGGCACGGGATAGCTGGACACCACCTCGGACACGATGCTGGCGGTGGCCCCGGCGATGGAGGTGGGATAGGTCTTTTCCGGCGGCTCGGCGGTAGGGTCGGTGTCGTCCTCCACGATCAGGCGGGTGCCGCTCTGCACCCCCGGCGTCAGCATATTGCTGCACAGGTCCATGACCCGGGCCGACAGCTCCTGATAGCGGCTGCTGTCGAAGTTGATGCACAGCAGGCCCGCCAGCTCGTTGTGGGGCCCCTTGATGAACAGGGAGTTGGAGCACATCTTCTTGCCGGTGATGGCGGTGGACTCGAACCGCAGCACATAGTCCTGGGTCTCGTACAGGTGGCTGGTGAGATACTCCAGCATTTTGTTGCTCAGGGGGGAGCCCAGGTGGCGGCCGGTCAGCTCGCCGTTGGCAATGGCGATGATCTCGTTGGAGTCGTCCTTCAGCTCGTGAAGGGCCACCTCATAGTCCGGGCCCAGAATGTGGCCCAGGAAGTCCACCAATACGGTGTATTGCCGTCTCATTTCCCTGTCCATTGACAAGCCTCCTTGCTTTATTCCTTGGGGGTCTCGGTTTCTTTGGCCGCTTCCCTGGCGGCCTCCTTGGCCTCCTTGGCCGCCTCCTTGGCCTCGGCGGCCTTCTTGGCCTTGCGCTCCTGAACGGCGGCCTTGCGCTCCTCCTCCAGCTGGCGGCGCTGGGCGTCGATCTTGGCATTTTCGGCGGCCTTGGCGTCCAGCTTGGCGTTTTCTTCCTCCTCCAGCACCCGATAGGCCACCTTGCCCACCAGGGTCTTGGGCAGTTCCTCCCGGAACTCGATGTCCGAGGGCATGGCATACTTGGCGATGTGCTTGCGGCAGTAGTCCATCAGCTCCTGCTTGCAGGCCTCCGTGGGCACATAGCCGGGCTTGAGCACCACGAATGCCTTGACCCGCTGCATCTTGATGGGGTCCTTGATGCCGATGACGCAGCTCAGGTGGACGTACTCGTGGCCCTCCAGAATGTTCTCCAGCTGGGAGGGATACACGTTGTAGCCGTTGGTGACGATCATGCGCTTGATGCGCTGGCGGAAATAGATGAAGCCCTCCTCGTCCATCATGCCCAGGTCGCCGGTGTGGACCCAGGTCAGGCCGTCGGCGTGGGTCTGCTTGGTCTGGGCCGTCTCCTCGGGGTGGTTGACATACTCCAGCATCATGGTGGGGCCGGTCAGGCAGATCTCGCCCTCCTCGCCGTAGGGGACCTCCTCCTGGGTGCCGGGCTTGACGATCTTATAATAGGTATCCGGGAAGGGGATGCCGATGGAGCCCTCCTTCTGCTTGTGGATGGGGGTCAGGCAGCTGGCGGTGACGCACTCGGTGGTGCCGTAGCCCTCCCGGACGGTGATGGATGCGCCGTGCTCCTTCAGGAAGGCGTCGAACCGCTTCTTCAGCTCCACGGACAGGCTGTCGCCGCCGGAGAACACGCCCAGCAGGCAGCTCAGGTCCGCCCCCTCGATCTCCTTCACCCGCAGCAGGGCCTCGAACAGGGAGGGAACGCCGGCAATGAGATTGGGCTTGTGCTTCTTGATGAGCTCGGCATAGCTCTGGGCCGTGAAGCGGGGGATCAGGATGCAGTGGCCGCCGTTGGCCACCATGGAATGGATGGACACGCCCAGGCCGAAGCCGTGGAACATGGGCATAATGGCCAGCATCTTGTGGCCGGGCCGGAAGAAGGGGTTGGTGGCGATGATCTGGGCGGCCAGGGCGTTGAAGTTGCGGTTGGACAGCAGGATGCCCTTGGTCACGCCGGTGGTGCCGCCGGAATACAGGATGGCGGCGGGGTCCTCGGCCTTGCGGCGGACCTGATAGATCTCCACATATTCGCCCCGGCGCAGGAACTCCTTCCAGGACAGAACGCCTGCCCGGCCGGCGGGGATCTTGGGGTTCTTGCGGCCCTCGGTGAGCTTATAGCCCACCTTCAGCAGGGGCTTGAGCTCGTCGGCCACGGAGGTGACGATCAGGCACGGCAGGTCCACGGCCTTGCGGACGCTTTCAAACTTGGGATAAAACTGGTCCAGGGTGATGGCCGCCACGGAACCGGAATCCCGCAGATAGAAGGCGATCTCGCTTTCAGCGGACAGGGGGTGCACCATGTTGGCGATGGCGCCCACCATATTCACGGCGTAGAACATGCACAGGGTCTGGGGTGCGTTGGGCATGCAGATAGTGACCTTGTCGCCCTCCCGGATGCCGATGGCCTTCAGGCTCTTGGCGCAGGCGTTGATCTTCTTCCACATTTCGGCATAGGTGGTGCACTTGCCCATGAACTCATAGGCGATGTAGTCGGGATAGCGGCGCACCATCTCCTCCACCCGGCCGCACATGGACAGGGTGGAATAATTCAGGGTAGCGGGCACCTCGGGGTCCCTGCTGTTGAGCCAGGGCGCTTTTACCTGAGCGGCTTTACTCATAAGATACTTCCTCCTTCAAGGGCTTCTCCAGCTCCTCCGGGTGCTCCAGCAGATACTTCAGCAGCCGGATGGACTTGGAGTAATAATAACCGTCGGCCAGGCGCTCGTCGATGGTCAGACCCAGGTCCAGGGTCTCCCGCATGGTCACGCTGCCGTCGGCGTCGTAAAAGGGACTCATCTTCTTTTCGCCGATGATGCAGAACACGGAGCAGGTGCCCCAGTTGGTCAGGTGGTGATAGCCGCACTTGAGCTTGATGGAGCCCAGGTTCGACAGCACCACGGAGCTGTAATACGGGTCGTTGCAGGTCATGCTGTCGGGGACCCAGCCGCGCTTATCCAGCCACATGATGAACCGCACCGCCGCCTTGCCCAGCCACCGGGGCAGCTTGTTGAGGATGTCCATCTCGCCGGTGGTGCTGTCCACCTTGTCGGAGCGGCACTCCGTCACCTGCTGGCGGATGTATTCATGGACGGTGTCGATGGTGTCGTCGCCGGTGGTGTGCAGCATGGCCAGAGCCTCGGCCCCCTTGTCGGAAAACTGCTTTTTCACCACGAAGGACGCCGTCACCTCGTTGCGCTGGAAGAAGTTGCCGTTGACGATGAAGCGGTTCATCTTGGGCCGCAGGGTGATGGTTTTCACCAGGGCCGTCAGCAACAGGTGGAAATAGGTATAGGGGAAGTCCTTTTCCGTCTCGTTCCGGCGGGCCATATAGGCCTTCACCGGGGTCAGGTCGATGCGCTCGGAGATGTATGCCTCGTTGTCGCAGCGGTTGGGGTAAATAATGCCGGTGATGAAGTGCAGGGAATCCAGTTCCCGCAGCAGCCGGCCGTCACGGCGGTCGCCCCGCCGTCTTTTCTGTGTTTCCATTGGTTCCTCCTGTTTTTTTATTCGCATTTTTACAAGCAAAAGTAATATCTCATATTAGATTATAAGATTCTCTTATTATAACAGATTCTTTGCAGCATTTCTACCCTTTTCTGTCAATTTTCTTCGTGAATTTGCCTAAAATGGCGGGAATCTACCGCAGCAGTCCGCTGGAGGCCATGGAAACATAGTCTCCATCGGCCACAATAATGTGGTCGATGAGCCGGATATCCAGCCGCTTCAGGGCGTCCCGGACCTGGACGGTGGCCTGAACATCCGCCTGAGAGGGCAGGGCCACGCCGCTGGGGTGGTTGTGGGCCAGGAACACGCCGCTGGCCCCGGACAGCAGGGCGTTTTCCACCGCCTGCCGCAGGCTCAGCACCGTCATGTCCGCCTGCCCCTGGGACAGCACCCGACAGGATAGGACCTTTCCCTTGCCGTCCACGCACAGCTGATACAGCTGCTCCGTCCGCTGCCCGTCCAGCAGCCGCAGGAAATAGGCCCCGGCCTGGTCCACGGAGGCCACGATCTTCTCCTCCCGGCCCGGCTGCCTGGCCCGGTCCCCCATGGCACCTATCAGCCGCAGCAGCACCGCCGCGTTCTGCCCCACGCCCTCCACCTGCTCCAGCTCCTGCTCCGGGGCGGTCAGCACCCGGTCCAGGGAGCCGAACTGCTCCAGCAGCCGGTGGGCGGTCTCGTTGGTGTCCCGGCGGGGGATGGCGTAAAACAGGGCCAGCTCCAGCAGCTCATGGTCGGCCATGCTCTGGGGTCCGTGGGATAAAAACTGCTGGCGCATGCGCTGGCGGTGCCCGTCGTGCAGACCCATTTTTTGTCCCCCCATTTCCCGGCTTTGTCCCGATAATATCTCGCATTGTATCACATTTTCCCGGATTTTACAAGTACGGCCCCGCCGCCCTTTACGGAGAGAAAAATTTGTGCTACAATAAAAAACACTATTACCAAAAGGAGCGTATCATCCCATGACCACCGCAGAATGCATCCGGCAGCGGGTCAGCTGCCGCCGTTTTCAGGAGACCCCCATCCCCCGGGAGGACATCCGCCGGGTGGTGGACCTGGCCCGGTTTTCCCCCAGCTGGAAGAACACCCAGCCTGTGCGATATATCGTCATTGATGACCCGGCGCTGAAGGAGCGGATGGCCCGGGAGTGCATCCCCGGCCAGGGCTTCAACACCAAGACCATCAACCGGGCCGCCGCCCTGGCGGTGATCGCCTATGTGCCGGGGCTGTCCGGCCAGGGGGATGCCACGCTGACGGAGAGCCAGGCCGCCGGGTGGGAGATGTTCGACGCCGGAATCGCCGCCCAGACCTTCTGTCTGGCGGCCCGGGACCTGGGCATCGGCACCTGCATCCTGGGCATATTCGATGCCGACGCCGCCGGGCGTCTGCTGGAGCTGGAGGGCCTGCGCCCCGCCTGCCTCATCGCCATGGGCTATCCCGAGCAGTGGAAAAACGGCCCCGGCCGCAAGGAGACGGAGGAGCTGCTGTCCTTCCGATAAATCAATCATTCGATAAGGAGCGATAAAATGACGGACCACGAACCATTTCAGCGCGAACCCCAGAATCCCCAGGACCCCCAGGTCGTGGTCTTTTCCCCGGAGCTTCTGAAGCTGGCGGACCGCCGCCGTCAGGCCCTGGAGGACTGCCGCCAGGCGGCGGAGGACGGCGACGCCAACGCCGTGGTGCAGATGGGCATGAACTGCCTGTACGGCATTGGCGGCGCGGCCAAGGACCCGGGAAAGGCCTTCCGGTGGTTTTCCCAGACGGCCCCGGACGACCCGGCGGGCCTTTACTGGCTGGGGGTGTGCTACGACAACGGCTTCGGCGTGGAGCGGGACGAGGACCGGGCCTGCCGCCTGTATCAGGAATCCGCCGCCGGGGACTATGCCCCGGCTCTGTGCAACCTGGGCGTGTGCTATGAAAGCGGCCAGGGGGTGGAAAAGAACCTGGAAAAGGCCGTGGAACTGTACCGCCGGGCGGCGGAGGGGGGCTATCCCATGGGCCGGTGCAACCTGGGCGTGATGTATTTTTTCGGCCAGGGGGTGGAGAAGGACCTGAAAAAGGCCGCCTATTGCTTTGCCCAGGCGGCGGAGCAGCGGCTGCCCCGGGCCCAGTATCTGCTGGGGGTGTGCTGCGAGTTCGGCGACGGCGTGGAGCAGGACGTGTCCCGGGCTCTGGCCCTGTACCGGGAGGCCGCCGGGGCCGGATACCCCGACGCTCAGTGCGCCCTGGGGGTGCTGCATCACCAGGGCAAGGGGGTGGACCAGGACGACCGGGAGGCTGTCCGGCTGTTCCGCCAGGCGGCGGAGGGGGGCTATCCCCGGGCCTGGCACTTTCTGGGCCTGAGCTATGACCAGGGCACCGGGGTGGAGCAGAACGCACAGGAGGCCTTCCGCTGCTTCCTGGCAGCCGCCCAGGGGGACTATACCGAGGCCCTCTGCCAGACGGGCATGTGCTATTACTTCGGCCACGGTGCCGAGAAGGACTATGACCGGGCGGCGGAATATTTCCGCCGGGGAGCGGAGCGCGAGCATCCCCGGGCCATGACCCGGCTGGGGGTGTGCTATGAAACCGGCCACGGGGTGGAGCGGGACGTCCAGCGGGCCGAGGACCTCTATCGCCGGGCCATGGCGCTGGGCGAACTGGAGGGCCAGTACTGCCTGGCGGGGCTGCTGCGGCGGAGAAAGGACCCGGAGTCCCACCGGGAGGCCGCCCGCCTGCTGCAAAAGCCTGCCGCCGTGGGAATGCCCCGGGCCCAGTATCTGCTGGGAGTGTGCTACGAAACTGGCGACGGGGTGGAGAAAAAGCCACGGTACGCCGCGTACATGTATCACCGGGCCGCCCTGCAGGGCCACCCGGAGGCTATGCTCCGGCTGGGCATCTGCTACGAGACCGGCGTGGGGACGGAGAAGGACCCCGCCATTGCCGCCAACCTGTACCGCCGGGCGGCGGAGCAGGGCAGCGACCTGGCCCGATGCCGCCTGGGGAGGCTGTATGAGCAGGGCCTGGGGGTGGAGCGGGACCTCCGCCGGGCGGAGGAGCTGTATGAGGCTGGGACAAGGGCCGGAGTGTCCGGGGCAAAGGAAGCCATGGACCGGGTCCGGGCCGCGCTGGCCGCCCCGCCGGAGCCCCAGCCGGAGGACAAACCGGTGGACAAGAAAAGTCCCCTTCGCCGTCTGCTGGACCGGCTGAAGGGACCGAAATCAGAGGGATAACGGGAAAAGGGGCATCCCCCCGCGCATTGCGCCGGGGGATGCTGTTTTATGGGTTCCTGCGCTGGGCGCTGCGGCTGTCAGCGGGCCTTTTTCCGGGTGGTGAACACCGCGGCCATGCCCATGGACAGAACCGCTGCGGCGGTCCACGCCACAACGTTCATGTCGTCGCCGGTGCGGGGGCTGCTGGGCTCGGGCACGGGCTCGGGGACGGGCTCATCCTGTCCGGCGTCCGACACCGTGAAGTCGGCGCCCAGGAGCTTGCTGTAGATGGCGTTGGTAGCCAGACGGTAATCGTCGGTCTGGTGGGCCTTGTTGGTGATGCTGGTGCAGAACACCGTCATGTCCAGGCCGCCGGACTGATAGTCGATGGCAACCACCTGGCCCTTCAGGCCGCCGTCGGGATCGTCGATGCCGTTCCACCAGCCGGCCTTATAGAAGTCGTCCTGGCTGCTGGCCCGCATGAGGACAGTGGCCTCCTGGGGATAAGCGGAGATGATGGAGCCGCCCTTGGTATAAGTGGTGAAGTCTCCGTCGGCGGCGTAGTTGGCGGTGATGAGGCTGTCGCCGTATTCCACGTTGAACAGCGCCTCGTAGTCGTTATAGACCTCCTCGGGGCCGTACATGCCCTCTTCAATGATCCACTGGATCTTGAAGTCGAAGCCGGGGATGGTGGCCTTGGCATACTCCAGGATGTTGACGCTGGCCCCCACAAAGGGCAGACCGTTGGCCACGGCGGCCTTCACGTCCTCCTCGGGCTCGTTGCTGGAGAACACCACGTTGGCCTGGGACACATCGGCCACGGTTTTGAAGTTCATCTGCCGGGTGAAGGCGAAGCGGTCGAAGCTGTCGTCGTCCACATAGACCTTGGGCTCGGTAATGACCCTGGCCTGGGGCACGTCGGCCACATGGGTGATCTCGATGACATACTGGTCGCTGATCTGGGCGGCGTCCTTATGGTCGATGACGAAATCGCCCTTGCTGTAGTGGTCGCCGGCCTCGGTGATGAAGCCCACGGTGACGCCCTTGGCCAGCAGGTCGTTGACGGCGTTGACGGCGTCGAGGCCGTTGTTGCTGATGACGGTGGCCTTGGTGCCGTAGGTGGTGACCCAGGCGGTGCCGCGCTCCACCGTGTTGGCGTCGACGGTCTTACCCTCGAACACGCCGGGCTGGGTGATGGGGGTGCAGTCGAAGCCCCGCAGCTCCGGGAAGTTGGTGACGGACTCGCTGAACAGGCCCGTCCAGTTCTTCACGATCTTGCCCTTATAGAGCACGGCATTGGCGAAGCTGCGGCTGATCTGGTGCATGTCGATGACAAAGGCCCCGGCCTTGTAGGTCACGCCGTTTACCGTCACGTCCTGGGTGAGCTTCTCCACCTGCACTCCGTTGCGGATGAAATACTCCTGCATGAAATAGGCGTCGGCGATGTCCCGCTGGGAAGCGGCATCGGTGGGAATCACGTAATACTCGGGATAGAACTTGCCGTATTCGTCCTTTTCCCGGAAGTTCTCCTCCACCTGGTTGTCCTGGGTGACGAACCACTTCTCCGTCTCCGGGGACTCCTCGTTGTTCAGGGCCCGGCGGAAGAACTCCAGCTGGTTCAGATACAGGTCGTTCTTGTTCTCGGCCACATAGGCGGTGTGGCCGATGAGGCCGTATTTGCCCATGGTGACGGAGGCCTCGTTGTTTTCGCCGCACTCCACCGTGTAGCCGATGGTGCCGTGGAACAGGGCATAGGTGGGCGTGTAGTTGGTGGACATGTCGTCGGAGGGGTACTCATACCGGCCGGTGGCGGGGTCGTAGCCTGCCTCCATGGTGATGTCGTACCAGGGCTGGTTGTCCTCGGTGGCGCCGTTCTCCTTGGCGTATTCGCTGGAGGAGTTATAGATGGAGTTCATGGAGGCCACGTCGCCGAAGGCCCGGGCGCCCTCCAGGGCGTAATTCATGAACAGGTCATACTCCAGATTGGGCTCGTGGGGCGGGGTGCAGGGCTCGATCTGCAGCTGGGTCCGGGCATAGTAGATGAAGCCGTGCAGCTCCATCAGGGTGACGGGCTTCCACTTGACCAGGTCGGCGGTGGCCACCTGGGACTCGATCTGGGTCTGATAGGTGCTGTCACGGTTCAGGTCAAAGCCCTCCACGTTGCCCCGCTGATAGTGCTCCAGGGCATAGGGGTTCTCCGTGGGGCGGATGATGAAGAACACGTCGTTGAGCACGTCCTTCACGTTATAGGTGCAGGTCTCGTTGTCGCCGTTGAGATAGGGGATGGTCTCCTGGGTGGCCACGGCCTTCAGGAACTCGATCTGCTGGTCCACGGCGGGGCACTCATTGGGGTGGATGTTGGTGATGTACACGGGGACCTGATAGTCTCTGAGGCGGCCGGACCTCACGTCTGCGGCCACGGCCTCCGGCTCGGTCTGGGCCCGCTTCAGCAGGGCCAGATAGTTATCCACCACGGCCTTGTCCCGGGCCACGATGACCTCCATCACGTCCTTGCCGTCGGTGGACAGACCCGTGGACTCATAGGAGATGTACAGGCCGTTGGTCTGGGTGCGGATGATCTCCTGAATCTTGCTGTCCAGCTCGCTGTAGGGGGTGTAGGAATCATACACCTCATAGCGCATGGTCTGGCTGGCGCTGCGGCCGGTGGACTTGTCCGTCACCGTCAGGGCGTATTCGCCGCGATAGCTGTACCAGGGACGCCAATAGGCGGCGTCGTCGCCGTCGAACAGATAGTCCACGCAGAGGGTGGCCGTCACATCGCCGTTATCGGCAATGGTCAGGTCCTTCACGGTGAACACCGGCTCGCCGTCGTCCCCCTCCCAGTTCAGCCACTGGCTGAAGGGCTGGTCGCCGAAGGACCACTCCAGGTTGGCCGCCTCGGGCTTATAGCCCAGGTTGAAGGACAGGGCCACCTCCCGCTGATCCGTCATGGACAGCCGCTTGGTGCTGACGCTGATGGTGGCCTGGGGCTCGCTGCCGGTTTCGGCGGCGCCCACGGTGACCGCCATGGGGATGAGCATCGCGATACACAGGATGGCCGCCAAAGCCTTGGTCAAAACTTTGCTCTTTCTCATGTTTCCTCCTCGATTTCTGGTTGATATTGCGGAGTATAGGGTCTATACTGGTTATTATAAGGCAATCTGCTGGAAAATCATGCAATCTGTAAGAATCATAATGAATTTCCTTGAAATCTTAAAATTCTTACCGTCCGGCGGTTCCGGAGGCGGCCTGTGGGATAATAAACCATCAAGACTTTTGGAGAAGATTGGACTATGGCGGGGAAAATACTGATTATCGACGACGACAGGGACATCACCCAGATCATCCGGATCCTGCTGGAGGGGGAGGGCTTCGAGACCTGCACCGCATACAGCGGCGCTCAGGCCCTGGCCAGCCTGGACGAGACGGTGGAGCTGATCATTCTGGACATCATGATGGACGGCATGAACGGCTTCGAGGCCTGCCACAGAATCCGGGAGAGCAGCTATGTCCCGATCCTGTTTCTTTCGGCCATGTCCGGCGACTCGGAGAAGGTGGCGGCCCTGATGGCCGGAGGCGATGACTATCTGTGCAAGCCCTTTTCGGCGGCGGAGCTTACCGCCCGGGTCAGGTCCCTGCTGCGGCGGTACCGGGTCTATCAGGGGGCCGACCGGGCCGAGCCGGAGCGGGAGCGCCTGGTGCTGGGCATGGACAACAAGGTCACGGTGAACGGCCGGGCCATCCGGCTGTCCTATACGGAGTATGAAATCCTGCACCTGTTTCTCAAGCACCGGGGCCAGGTGCTGTCCATTCAGGATATCTATGAGGCCATCTGGACCGAGCCGTACAGCTATGCCGCCAACAACATCGTCATGGTGCACATCTTCAAGCTCCGGCACAAGATCGAGGCGGACTGCAAGCATCCCACCATTCTGAAAACCGCATGGGGAAAGGGGTACTACATTGACTAAGCTGTTTCACCGGCTCAGCACCCGGATCGTTCTGGAGATCCTGCTGGCCGTGGCCGTCAGCGCCGCCATATACGCCGGAGCCAACGCGGCGCTGACCCGCTTCTTCCAGCAGTATGCCACGGAGCCTGCGGTGTTCCGCCGCCTGTCGGACCGGCATTTTCAGGACCTGCAGCGCTTTGCCCAGGAGAATCACCTGGTCAGCACCGACGGCAAGCCCTTCACCCAGTGGAACGACCGGTATCACTACGTCTCCCTGATGGTCATCCGCCAGAACGAGGCCCTGTGCTACAACTCCTTCGTGTCCTATAACATGACCTATACCGAGGAGGACCAGGAGCACTTCTATTGGGGCTCCAAGGTCCTGCCCACCTATGAATATCGCCTCCGGCTGGCGGACGAAACCTGCAAGGTGTATTTCAGCGGCTATTTCGACCAGGCCTATACCTCCCTGCGCAAGGGCATATGCGCCGGGCTGTTCCTGATCTCCTTTGTGGCGGGGTTCTATCTCCTGTTTCAGAAGCACATCCGGTACATCGAGGAGATGGAGCAGAACGTCTCCTCTCTGTGCAGCAAGAATTTCAGCCGCCAGATCCCCATCCGGGGCAGCACGGAGCTGTCCACCCTGGCCGCCAACATCAACCACCTGGGGGACACCATCCAGCTGCTGCTGCTGACGGAGGACGCCAAGCTCAAGCAGAAGGAGCAGTTCGTCAAGTCCATTGCCCACGATATCCGCACCCCGCTGACGGTGGTCATTGGGTATCTGGAGCTGCTGTCCAAGGGCTATGCCGGCAGCCCTGAGAGCGCTGCGCTGTTCATCGACCGGGCCCTGGAAAAAACCAACCACATCCGCCGTCTGACCGACGACCTGTTCGCCTTCGAGGAGAACTGCCGGACCCTGCCTCTGGATACCTACAACGGCCAGGAACTGCTGGCCCAGGTGTCCTCCAGCATCAACAATTTCCTCACCAGCAACCGCTTCCGCCTGGACTACGCCGACCGGACCGGCGGGCCCTTCCGCATGCGGGCCAACATCACCCTGCTGATGCGCCTGATCGACAACATATGCGCCAACATCGTCAAGCACGGCTCCCCCGGCGAGCCCGTGGAGCTTACGGCGTCTGTGGAGGAGGGCTTCCTGGTGCTGCGGGAGAGCAACGCCGTCCTGCGCAAAACCGTCAAAACCGCCGCCGGTGACAGCGGCTATGGCCTGGTGATCTGCGAGGACGTCATGAGCGCCCTGGGGGGCAGCGTCTCCCACGGAACGGAGGACGGCCGCTTCTGCATCGTCCTGCGCTTTCCCATCCTGCCGGGCCGGGAATAGTCGACGCCGGAGAAAAAATTGCCCGTTCACCCTTGCCAACCGGGGAAAAGACTGCTGCGATATAGTCCTCGTCTTGTCAAAAAGCCGTTTTTGACAAGCTGAAAACCGGGGCCTGCTATGCAGGAACCCACCCCTGGGTATACCGGGTCTCGATGCGGGAGTCGTCCACCTCTGC
>NZ_JAJEPW010000070.1:0-12375 GCF_020687045.1 Brotocaccenecus cirricatena | reverse complement strand
TACCAGCGCAGATTGGAAAAGCCGTTCTGCTTTGCATAGGTTTCAAGGATACGCTTCTGAGACGAGATTTGTCAAGGTTATTTTCTCCCGCTGAATACAAATGTCCAACTTTACTGTGAATAGCTCAGATATAATAAACACAGAGCCGCAGAATGGCCAGGGTTGCCATCACCGCCGCAATGATTAGGATGGTGTTTCGGTTTTCTCCGGCCACTCCGATGTCAATCATACTGGCCAGGGCAGTAGGCAGCAGCATGGCTGTCACAGCGGAGAGCAGCATCAGCGCCAAGAGGGCGGCCACATGCTTTCCGCTGAGTTTTACACGGAAAAAAATCGTACCCATAGTTTTCCTTTCTGCTCGTCGTACTCGCATTTTAGCTTGACAGGGCAAATAGCAAATGATAGTATAAATGAAACGATAGTATCATAGATGCTATGAATATCACAGAAGCAGGCGTTGTCAATAGTCCGAGCGAAAGTGGAACAAATGACAATCCTTGTTTCAATGATACGCAATTAAAGGAGACGTTTCTTATGCGAAGGACAACGGCTACAACAGACTATCTGAAAGAATGTATGGGTACAGCGTTGCTGGAACTAATGAAAGAAAAACCCATTGAAAAAATCAGTATTGAGGAGATGACTGCCAAGGCAGATGTAGGTCGCTCCACTTATTTCCGTTATTTCAAAAGTAAAGATGAAGTTCTGTCTTTCAAAATCACATGTCTGTGGAAGCGCTTTTCCGACGAACACGGTGCTACCAACTTCGCCACTGGTAGTTATGACGGCATCAGGCTGTTTTTTGAATTTTGCCTTTCCACTCGTCCTATTTGTGATCTGCTCTACTCAGCTGATCGCCAATATGTGATTCTAAACTTCTATTTACAAGAAGCGGCATCCATTGTCGCTAATGCCGATGCCAAAACGCACTACTTTATCCAATTTATTACATATGGATTGTTTGGGCTTATGAATGCGTGGGTATTACGAGGCTATAAAGAAACCCCACAGGAAATGGCACAAATAGTTTGCGATTGGGAAGCATCTTCGGAGGAGAAATAACATAGAGGGGGGTAAACATATGGGAAAAATCATTCGACGCATTCTAACAATTATTCCAGCGGTGGCTTTACAATCGCTCTGGCTTTTGCTGTTGATGAAATGGCTGACCCCTTACGCACCGATTATTGTGTCACTGCTTTCCGTTGCAGCGTTTTTCTTGGTGGTATTTATTATTATAAAGAGAGATGAAACCGCTTATAAATTGCTTTGGCTGCTGGTTATTCTGTCACTACCTTTGGTAGGAGCGTTACTATATCTGCTCTTTGGAAATAAACGGACGGCCCGCCCTCTAAAAAGGCGCTTGCAGCAAGTTCAAAAGAGTTGCAATCCGCAGCCTCTTCCAATAAAAGAAGCGCCCTTTGACGGCGAAAAACGCATGGGGCAAACAGTGCGGTGGCTGGAAGAAAAAACGCAATATCCGATGTGTGCAGTTGAGCAGGTTCGTTACTATCCGTTGGGCGATAATATGTTCCCTGATATGCTTGCCGATTTGAAAAATGCAAGAAACTCGATTTACGTAGAATACTTCATTATTGAGCCGGGGCATATGTGGGACGCAATCGTGAACGAACTGGAAGTAAAAATGGAGCAGGGCGTTGATGTACGTGTGATATACGATGATCTTGGCAGTATTTCTTCGTTCAATTTCAGTAATGTCCGTGAACTGAAAAAGAAAGGCATTCCATGTATTCCTTTTAATCCTTTCCTTGCCTTAAAAGGAACTGCAAACTATCGCGATCATCGCAAAATGCTGATTATTGACAACGAAGTTGCTTATAGCGGAGGTATCAACTTATCAGATCGGTATATCAATTTGGAACATCCCTATGGACACTGGAAGGACACAGGCTTTCGGATTACTGGTGAGCCAGTAAAAAATTTTACCCATATGTTCTTGACCTTTTGGAACGCATTTTCGCTGGAAAAAGAAGCAGGACAGCTTGCAATGCCCACATATCCCAAAAGGTATCCTGCGCCGCCGCACACATTTGATGGTTATGTGCTTAGTTACTACGATTCGCCCCTTAACCATGAAGCTACCAGTAATCAGCTCTTTATTGACTTGCTTTCTCAAAGCACGGATTACGCATGGTTTTTTACACCGTATCTTATGCTTGGCGATGACTTGATGGATGCAATGATTTCCGCTGCTCAACGTGGTGTAGACGTGCGGATCATTATGCCCGGCATCCCTGATAAGAAGCTGATTTTCCGTATGTCTCGGAGCTTTTATCAGGTGTTGCTGACTGGCGGCATCAAGATTTATGAGTATACTCCCGGCTTCGTTCATGCAAAGAGCTTTGTATCAGACGACAAAGTTGCGACGATAGGAACTGTCAATCTGGACTACCGCAGTCTCTTTCTCCACTTTGAAAACAATTCGTTCTTTTATCGTTCCAGTATTATTGCAGCAATAAAGGACGATTTCATCGCTACACAGGCAAAATGTAAAGAGGTAAAGCCCTATGATATGAAACATTATTCGCGCCGCTGGGTCGTAGATGGTGTCCTTCGTATTTTCGCACCGCTATGTTGAGGTTTTTATGAAGCATTTTCTTATGTGTCTGCTATATATCGCGGCGTTAGGGGTTCTCTCCTTTGTAGTGGGGCGCTTGATCCCGAAGCATTGGTTTCACGCCGATCGTTTTCCTTGGGTCTGCCACCCGGCAGAGCAAAAACTATGGAAGCGGCTTCATGTTCGGAAATGGCAGGCAAAGATCCCCGATATGAGCCGCATATTCGTTAAAATCATGCCGGAAAAGAAACTGACAAAGGAAAACTATGAGAACTTGCCGCGCATGATAGAAGAAACTTGCGTGGCAGAGTGGACACATATTCTGTTGTCTATCGCCGGTCTTGGACTGCTGAAAATATGGTCCGGTGTTGGCGGGGTATGTATAACGATTATCTACATTGTGCTGGGTAATTTGCCGTTTATTGTTGTCCAGCGCTATAATCGCCCACGCCTGCAAAAGCTGTTTGCTATGCAGCAAAGGAAAAAATAGGAGATTCAAATGCAAACACTAATTCTAAGCTGCAACACTGGCGCAGGGCATAACTCCTGTGCGCAAGCAGTTCAGGAAGCCTACCACTCTCGCGGAGAAATCTGCAATATTACAGATTCTTTGCAGTTTATTTCAGAAAAAGCATCCACGTTTATTTCTAATTGGCATACCCGAATTTACCGCCATGCTCCAAGGCTTTTTGATGCTGGGTATCAGCGTGCGGAATCTCACGAAGATATTTTTTGTGAGGGAACGCCGATCTATAAGCTACTTTCCTCCGGCGCAGAGCGGATGTATCAATACATCCGCTCTGCAGGCTACGATAATATTATCTGTACTCATGTATTCCCAGCCTTGGCGTTGACAGAAATGCGCCGACAGCACCCATGCTTACAGCTTGTAACGAGCCACATTTCTACAGACTATACCTGCGCTCCCTGCACAGCGGATTCTGCGCTGGACTGGTATTTCATTCCGTCCACTTCGCTGTTAGGTGAGTTTGAACAATGTGGACTTCAACCTCAAAAGCTGATCGCCAGTGGAATCCCTGTGCGGCAGCAATTCTACCAGCGTGTGTCACAAGAAGCAGGAAAAGCCAACGCCGGAATCTCGCCTGCTCATCAACATATTTTAATGATGTGCGGTAGCATGGGCTGCGGTCCAATGGAGGAGATTATATCGTATCTCTGCCCTTACCTCACAACAGAACAAGAACTTAGTGTTGTATGCGGCACAAATGATGATTTACGCAAAAAACTCCAAAAAAGGACAGAGAAGTATTCTCAAGTTCATGTTCTGGGAACCGTCAATAATGTGCCGCAGCTCATGCAAGCCTCAGACCTATTCCTGACAAAGCCCGGAGGTCTAAGTACATCTGAGGCAATGGCGGCAGAGTTACCAATGGTGCTTATCGATGCAGTGGCTGGCTGCGAGACACATAATCTGAATTTTTTTCTGCGTAATGGAATGGCCGTCACAGCCAATACGCCAAAAGCAATCGCAGACACCACAATAAAAACGCTAAATGCCCCAGTGCTTCTTTCTAAAATGCGCGCGGCAATGCGGTCGCAGACGGAATGTACGGCAGCCGATAAAATCTATGAATGGATATACAGTCATGCAAAGTAATCATATAAAGCCGGAAGTTAATTACCGTGAGTTCCGCATCCATAAACTTAATACACCTGAATTTTCTCACGTCAGGCTATTGCTTTACTGGCCAATTTTCGGCTTGCTGTTTTTGTTTCTTGAGCGGTTGCAACCGCAACGAAATTACTATCCCGTCTATTGTGGACTCGATGATATAATACCATTTTGTGAATGGGCGTTGATTCCGTATCTATTTTGGTTTGTCTTTCTAATCGGTACGTTGGTTTATACTTTTTTCGTCGATGTACCTGCATTTCGGCGTATGATGTATTTTGTGATAGTCACCTATACGATCACGGTTTTGATTTACCTGTTCTTTCCAACCTGCCAAAATTTGCGGCCAGAAGCATTTGTACGCAATAATCTACTTACACGCTTTATTGAATTATTCTATAGTTTCGATACCAATACAAATGTTTGCCCCTCACTTCATGTAATAGGCTCTGTTGCCGCGATGTTTGGGTTATGGGATTGCAAGGCGCTCCAAAGCGTCGGATGGAAAATCGCTGCTACATCAATCGCCGTGTGTATCAGTCTCTCCACCGTTTTTATGAAACAGCATTCTATCATGGATGTTCTCGCTGCATTGCCAGTCTGTTTCTTTGGTTGGTGGATTGCCTATAAGATACTCCCCAATAATAAAACAAACCGATTTCTTACGAGGATGTAATCATGGATAAATCCTACAAAAAGCCGCTTCTACTAATCACGTTTGGGGTGATCTTATTTGCGGCATTCAACAATCTAAACTATGTTGCCAACTTTCTAAAATCGTGTATTGGCTTGCTCGCTCCGATTTTATCAGGCCTTTTGCTGGCCTTTGTTCTGAGTGTACCCGTGCGCGGACTGGCAAAGAGGCTTCGACGAAAGCTGACTAAAGCTATAGATCGGCAAATAGACATGATAAGCCTGTTACTGACGCTGATATGTGTTATTGCGATTATTGCTCTTCTGTGTGTAATTGCGATTCCACAGCTCACTGCATCTGTAAAAAGCATTGCTGCTCTTGTTCAAGAAAAATGGCCTGACTGGGTCGGCTTATTGCAAAGATACGGCATTGACACAGAGAAACTGTCGGCACATTTTGCTGCGCTCGATTGGAAATCTATTCTGCAAAGCATTTCGAGCGAAATGAACACAGTGATTTCCTCAGTTGCCAATGTTGCTGGCTCTACGGTATCTGCGATTGCTGATGTTGCAATTTCACTTGTGATCACATTCTATGTGCTAATTGGATGGCGTGAATTGAGCAGTCAAAGCAAACGGGCACTGTATGCCTACTGTAAGGAATCCGTTGCAGATAGAATTTGCCATATTTCGAAACTTGCACATGACACCTATGCGAAGTTTCTTTCTGGTCAGTGTGTCGAGGTTATGATTCTTGGAACATTGATCTTTCTTTCGTTTTCTGTTGCAGGGATTCCATATGCGGGGCTAACAGCCGTTTTAACTGCCGCCTTTGCATTCGTTCCTTATATTGGAGGATTTCTCTCCTGCGCTTTCGGCATTTTATTTACTTTATTGGCGGCTCCGAACAAGGCGCTCCTATGCTTGATCGTCTATCAGGCAACTCAGTTTGTTGAAAATCAGTTCATCTATCCGCACGTCGTGGGAAACAGTGTAGGGCTATCCCCGTTCTGGACGTTGTTGGCGGTTTTGCTGGGCGGTAAACTGTTCGGTGTCCTTGGCATGATTTTCTTTATTCCGTTAATGGCTCTTGTATCTCAGCTTCTACACGAATCAATCGAACGGCGGCTGCATACCCGCAAACCGGAGCTGTCCAATGTACAAAGCAACTCAGACGAGAATACAGACATATCTCAATGATGTAGCAGGCGTTCGAATAGTTTGTGCGTTTATTGACGATAATCGTCTGGATGAACAGATCCGCCAGGCAGTTCTTTCATTGGAAACAAAATGGACAGAAAAAGAAATTGGTTTTCAGGTAGAATTGGAGGAAGTTAAATATACTGCGAATGAAGGACTTTTTATGCATATCTGGATAAATCTTTTAGATAATGCGATTAAGTTCAGCCCTTCAAAGGGGACAATTACGATGTTTCTGAAACAAGAACAGGATTCTGTTAAGTTCATTCTGGAAGATGAAGGACCAGGAATAGAGGATGATGTAAAATCCAGAATATTTGACAAGTTCTATCAGGTAGATGGATCTCATAAAGCAGAAGGAAATGGCCTAGGTCTTGCACTTGTAAAACGGATTGTAGATAGTGCCGGAGGAACAATCAAAGCAGAAAACCGTGAATATGGTGGATGCAGATTTGTTATAGAGCTGCCAAAGCAGAAAGATGAGATTATCTAGTTTTAAGATAAATTAGAAGATGGGAGTATTTATATGACATTTTATCAGGAGTTGCAGTTAAATCAGGCAGGTTCTAAAAACCTGTTGAAAAAGAGTGAAACACTAAAAGAAAAACTATATCATATGTGGGTATATCTGGTGAAGATAGCTGCTACAATGGCATTTTGTTTTTTCTTTGTTAGTATTTTCAGCATCCTATTTGGAAATGAGAACAGCATTGTAGGTGTAGTAGTCTTATTATGTCTCATGGTGTTTAGGAATGCGGATCTGGGGATCCACACCGGACAATCTACGATGCTTTTGGCTTTGTTCTTTGTAATTATGACTGTATGTCCGCATTTAGCAAATCAGTTTTCACCGGTATTGGGAATGCTGTTAAATATTGCGGCACTGGCTGTGTTGATTCTGTTCGGATGCCATAATCCATCCATGTTTAATCAATCTACATTGGTTCTTGGGTATCTGCTGCTATATGGTTATGATGTTACGGGAAAAAGCTATCAGATGCGATTAGTCGGAATGGCTTTAGGTGCAGCACTTACCTGCTTCGTATTTTATCGAAATCATAAAAACAGAACTTATAAAAGAAATCTGAAAGATCTGATACAAGAATTTGATATCACTTCTTCCAGAACAAAATGGCAGATATGTCAGATTTTATGCGTACCGATTGTCCTTTGCATTGCAGAACTTTGTAATATGCCACGTGCAATGTGGGCTGGTATTGCGGCCATGTCCGTGATTTTGCCGTCTATGGAAGATATGCACTACAGAGTCCGTAAAAGGATTGTCGGAAATATTGCAGGTGTTATATGTTTTACAGTATTATATTTTCTGCTTCCTTCGTCAATCTATGCATATATAGGAATTCTTGGTGGAATCGGTGTAGGATTTTCAGCACAATATGGCTGGCAGGCAGTATTTAACACATTTGGTGCTTTAGCCATTGCTGCAGAGACTTATGGACTACAAGGAGCGGTTAGTCTTAGAGTGAGTCAAAATGTTTTTGGTGTTGTGTTTGCTTTAGCATTTTGTGTTATATTTTATTGGTTTATGCCTAAAAAAAAGGAAAGTGAGGTGACCGTACATGCAGAGTGAAGTGAATCAGAAAGAAAATTTGAATAGAATTATTACGGTTCCTAATCTTCTTTCTTTTTTCGGCTTTGTCTGATTCCGGTAATTATATGGAGTTATTGTGTAAAGAAAAATCCTCGAATGAATGCAGGGAAGTGACCGAAAAGTACCGCACAGGACGGAGTGCATATTTATGGCTCGGACAGTTGTTTATGAGATTGTTTGCAGGACTATTATAGCAGAAAGAAGAGGTGTTCGATATGTGTACAGCAGCAACTTACAAAACAAAAGATTTTTATATGGGCAGAACGCTTGATTATGAATTTTCCTATGGGGAACAGATCACGATAACGCCAAGAAATTACGAATTTGATTTCCGGTTTGCCGGGAAGATAAAAAGCCATTATGCTTTGATCGGAATGGCATTTGTTGCAGGAGGTTATCCGCTTTATTATGATGCTGTTAATGAAAAAGGCCTTGGAATGGCAGGTCTTAATTTTGTCGGCAATGCGGCATATGAAGAAGCTTTGCCGGAAGATGAAACAGAAGTCAGCCAGGTGGCACAGTTCGAGTTCATCCCATGGATCCTTACACAGTGTGCTACTGTAGCAGAGGCGAGAGAGAAGCTGGCAGCAATGAGACTGACAGGCACAGCATTCAGTGAACAGCTGCCGACAGCACAGCTTCACTGGATCATTGCAGACAAAGACTCCTGTATCGTTGTTGAGTCTATGAAAGATGGGCTGCATGTATATGATAATCCGGTAGGAGTGCTTACCAATAATCCACCATTCCCGAGTCAGATGTTTGCACTGAATAATTATGCCGGAGTATCCAGAAAACAGCCGGAGAGTACTTTTGCAGGAGTATTACAGCTTGATGCATATAGCAGAGGAATGGGTGGAATGGGAATACCTGGAGATCTTTCCAGCCAGTCAAGATTTGTGAAAGTTGCCTTTACAAAATTAAATTCGATCTCCGGTGAAGAAGAGGATGAGAGTGTAAGCCAGTTCTTCCATATCTTAGGATCCGTAGATCAGCAGCGTGGATGCTGTGAGGTGACAGAAGGCAAATATGAGATCACGATATACACGTCCTGTTGTAATACAGCAAAAGGTATTTATTATTATACGACTTATGATAATCATCAGATCACAGCGGTTGACATGCATGCGGAAAATCTGGATTCAGATCAGCTGATCTGTTATCCGCTTCTGTCCAAGGGCGAAGTCAGATGGCAGAATAAATAATACGAAAATGCACGGAGAAAGCATAACGCAGAACAACAGGAGGACAATATCGAGATTGTATGGAATGCAGATGTTAGGTTGATAATTGTGCAAGCACCGCCTGCACAATTTGTGCAACAAAAAAGAGGAGCCAGTCCAGACTCCTCAAAGGTACGTTATTTCAAAAAGTTGCTCTTGTGTTCCAGCGCGTGCAGATTATGATAGTCCTCATAAATAAGTCAATTTTGCAGATAAAATTAGCAACTCAGGAAAAAATGATTTGCTTGGAGAAATCGAAACGATAAGCTGAGATAATGGTTTCTCTTCTTTAGTGAGCCTATGAAATGACGAAATGTGGCTCGCCACATGGTGCTAACGCATACGACTGTTCTCCTCGTGGTGATGAATTGTTGAAGTTAAGTGAGCAAAAAGCAAAATCTGAACTTGTGAGCTTAATTGCCAGTGCAGCAGGCGCATATACAGGGGCTGTTATCTCGCAAATATTCGATGCGGCGTAAGTAAAAAAGTTGGGCACGATCTTAACGAGCAATGCATGGCGGTACCCACTCATGCAAAATTTATAAGCCCCTGCCGCAGCAGGGGCTTATAAATCGCCTGTCTGGGATAAAATCCTCGAACCCCTTTGACACAGATTCCATCTGTGACTATGCATCGCAAGCGATGCTAAAGGAGCACGGTCAGCCACGACCGTGCTCCTTTAAATTTGTGCGGCTCTATGTCAATAGTTGGGATAGAGGTAAGCGCAAGAATGTGGTAGCATATATATATTATCGTTCCCAAGTGTCTCTGCTGTTCTTCTTGTTTTGCTTCTGCTGTGCCTGCTGTTTCTGACGCAGATGTTCACGGATGGAGCGAGCTTCCGTTTCCTCATGAAGTATATCAGCAACATCCCGCTTGCTGTCGTACATCATCAAGTAATCGTACTTATCTCCGTAAGCAGACTGCACACGGTCAACCACAGAGCGCTCCATTGCAGGACGCAGGTCGAGCCTTGCGTCCTGCAATTCGTCTGGGTCGAATTCTGCCGATTGCGTCTTCAAATCAGCATACTGCTGCAAAGCGTCGTTCAGCTCAGCCGTGTACTTTTCTTCCTGTTGCGACAGCTTTTTTAGTGCGGCTTCCATCGTGGAAATGTCCTTTTTCACAGCAGCGATACCGGCATCGTCACTGCATTCCAGCGAGTGCAGCAGCATATCCTTCTCGGATTTCAGCTCTTCCAATTCCTCGGTCAGCTCCGCAATATGGCGGGACAGTTCACACTGCTTCGGGATGAGATAGAGGGGTGTCTCCTTCTTTTGGGCAAGCAAAGACTTGCGTTCCTTGCCCTTGCCCCGAATCTCCTGAACCAGCTCGGTATAGCGCACCAGATTCGGCTGAACCGCGTGGATATAATCTTTCATGCGCTGCCTGCCCCGGCCGATATGCCGCAGCTGATAGCGGAAAACAATCATATTTGCCCGCAGCTTTTCCATCGCCTCGGCAATAACCGGGAGGGTGTTCTTTACCGCCTGTGCCAGCTTCCTGACCGCAGCTTTCAGCTCCCGCAGCAAGGCATTGTCCGCCTTGATCTGCCGGTTGATCTCGCAGCGGTCAGCAATGATCCCTTTCCGCTCCAGCGCCCGTGCGGTCACTCCCTCATGGATGGTAGGCTGCTCATCCAGACCTCTGGCTGCGTTGCTGCGGTGGTCGATTCGCTCCGCCCGTCCGGCGCGCTCCAGATAGAGATTGGTCACATCCGCCCATGCAGCCCGCCATGTCACAAGTTGCTCCTCACTATTCCAACGTTCGGAGATGGGGTTCTGTCTGCCGTAGCGGGTGCTCTTCGGATGCTTGTCAGCCCGGATGAGTCCCTGCGCCTCGGCAGCAGACGGTGTCATATAGACCTTCTTTTTGCCGACCTTGTAGGGATATTGCTTCTCCCAGCCCTCGTTCTGCGCCGCCCGGAACTCGGCGGCGGTGAAGCCTCGTTCTTCACCGTTTCTCATACAGAGATATTCTTTTTCGGTCTTGTACTGCCAGCGTCCCTGCTCATCCAGCGGGCGCACCGTCAGGAGAATGTGGGCGTGGGGATTGTGACCGTCGGTGTCGTGGATGGCAGCGTCGGCGCACATTCCATCGGACACAAATTGCTCCCGGATAAAGTCTTGCAGCAGCTCGATCTGCTGTTCCCGGTTTAGCTCTATGGGCAGAGCCACAACAAACTCACGGGCAAGCCTGCTGTCTTTTGCTGTCTCTACTTCCTCCACGGCGTTCCACAGTTTTTCTCTGTCTTGCCATTCCTGTGGGGCATATTCCGGCAGAAACATCTGCTGCCAGACAAGCCCTTGTTTTTTCGTGTAGTCGTGCTGAATCCCGTCGTAATCGTTATACAGGCGGGAGCAGCTCAAATAGGCAGAAGCAGCTACTGCGGAGCGGCCTGCGCCCCGGCTGACCACCTTCGCTTCCAAATGATAAATCGCCATATCTTCTTCACCTCGTTCTTCCTTTTTCTGTTTCTCTTTCGCAAAAGAGAAAATGCCCCGAAGATGAGCTTCGGGCATAGCCGCAAACAAAGCTGCCGGTGGCAGGTTTGTGCGGGCAGGGTGCAAGCTGTTTCCAAAGCAGAAACAACTGCGACCTGCGCAGACGATGACAGCAGCACCCTGCAAGTGCTGTGGCATTGTCTGGAGGCTGCCGCAGCAGCCGCATCCGCCTCGCAGAGCGCACGATTTCCGCAGGAAATACCACTGCCCTTTAGGGTGGTGAGTAAGTGCGCCCTTACGGGAGGAAAAGAGGAGGCCCCCGGTTTCCCGGAGACCTCCCAGCGGATTCAATTGTGCTGCGGCAGCTTCTGCATCAGGTAATCCTCCAGCGCAGACAGCTCCATCGTCCGCACCTCCGGCAGCACTTTCTCCAAGATTGCACCCTCCTGAATGAGCCTACGGGTACGGACCTTGCGTTCCTTGACCCGGTTCCGTGCCTGCGCTTCCTCCAAGCGGTGCTGTGCTTGCAACAGTTTCTTCTCTGCCTCTGTCATAAAAATCCCTCCTCACTTTCTCCGTTGCCAAACGATTTCGTACCCCAGCGCATCGGCAAGCTGGACGGCTTCAACATAGCGCAGGGACTCCCGTTGGAGCTTATTGGACAGGTTAGATACGCTGTCAGACCAGCCGTGTTCGTCATGCAGCAGATCGACCACCTCCTGCATGGTCATGCCCTGACGGACGATGTACGACTTGATTTCATTTCTCAGATTGGATTTCATTTGGTTTTACCTCCATAATTTCGTATAATCGGTTTTCGTATCGGTGATGCCAGTGTGCTTGTCGGTGAAAAATCCGCTGTGCTGCAAATCCGCTCAGATTTCTGCCCGTGATGCCCTGTTCGCAGCAGCGCCCTATCGGCTTCATCGTTCGGCATGAGAACATACAGAACGGCAGGATATGCCGCAATCCGGAGCAGCGGATTCACGCTTCGGTAAATCACCTGATGGTGCAGTGCGTTCGACCTACGACAAAAATCTTTACGGATTTCA
>NZ_JAJEPW010000006.1:0-79826 GCF_020687045.1 Brotocaccenecus cirricatena | reverse complement strand
CGTGCCGCCTGCGCGGCACGCCCGGTTTTTATGCATGGGGCTTCACGTCCTGATAGAACATGTTCCAATCCACCTGATAGGCCCGGAGGGCGTTGGGGTTGTGGCAGATCATCCGCAGGTGCATGCCGGGGTGGTCCCGGAGGAAGTCCGTCATGGCCTTCAGGGCCACATGGGCCGCCTGGGGCAGGGGATAGCCGTATACCCCGGTGCTGATGGAGGGGAAATCCACCGTGCGGCAGCCGTGGGCCAGGGCCAGCTCCAGGCAGCTGAGATAGCAGCTGCGCAGCAGGGCCGCCTCCCCGTGATCGCCGCCCTGCCAGATGGGGCCGGGGGTGTGGATCACATAGCGGCAGGGCAGGTTATAGGCCCCGGTGAGCTTGGCATGGCCGGTTTCGCAGCCCCCCAGGGTGCGGCACTCGGCCAGCAGGCCGGGCCCGGCGGCCCGGTGGATGGCCCCGTCCACCCCCAGGCCCCCCAGCAGGGTGGTGTTGGCGGCGTTGACGATGGCATCCACCCGGGATTGGGTGATGTCACCCAGGATGATGGAGATGTTTTCCATGGGTTCCTCCTGTACGATGTGCTGCTGCTTTGCGGGCAGCAAAAATGTTGAATAGGTCAAAAAGCTCTTTGCGTTTTGGCTTCTTATATGTTATAATCAACAAAATAAGAAGAAATTTTGAACGGAAAGGTGGTGATTTTCGTGCGGGTCGTTATCCTCAGCGTGGTTTGCTCCCTGGCCGCCTATGTGGCGTGGACCCTTTTTTCGGAGTATCTGTTGAGCTCGGCGGGCTTGAACGACATGGGAGCGGCTCTCGCCGTCATTACCATGGGGGCGTTTATCATGTACCAACTGAGAGGAAAAAAGAAGAAGTAGCGGGCATCTCCGGCTTTTGCCGGGGATGCTTTTTGTATACAAGTCGCAATACTCCTATCGGATATTACGTCTTGTTTTCACTTTCCAGCTTCCGCAGGGCCTTGCGGAACTGGAAGCTGAACAGGAGCACCGTGCCGGTGACGGCGATGGTGTCGGCCACAGGCTCCGCCAGGAACACGGCCCGGGTCTGGTCCGCCAGCAGGTGGGGCAGCAGATAGATCAGCGGCAGCAGCAGCACGAACTTCCGCAGCACCGCCACGATGATGGAGCAGGGGGCGTTGCCGATGGACACGAAGGTCATCTGGCAGGCGATCTGGATGCCCATCAGGAACAGGGCCCCGCAGTAGATCCGCAGCATCCCGGCGGTGAAGGCCACCAGCTCCGGCTCCGGCGTGAAAATCCGGGCGAAGGCCCCGGGGAACAGCTGGATGCAGGCCCACAGCACCAGGGCGTAGCCCAGGCAGACCTTCAGCAGCAGACGGAAGGTCTGGCGCACCCGCCGGGCGCTGCCGGCGCCGAAGTTATAGCTGGAGATGGGCTGAGCCCCCTGGGCGATGCCCTGCAGGGGCAGCATGGCAAACTGCATGACGCTGGAGAGGATGGTCATGGCCCCCACGGCCAGGTCGCCGCCGTATTTCAGCAGGGAGGCGTTGAAGCACACGGAGATGACGCTTTCGCTGGCCTGCATGATGAAGGTGGCGGTACCCAGGGCCACGCAGGGCAGAATCAGCCGGGGCCGGATGGGCAGGGACGCCTTTTCCAGCCGCAGCAGGGTCTGCTTCCCCCGCAGGAAGGTCACCACCCATACGCAGGATACCGCCTGGGACAGCACCGTGGCCAGGGCCGCCCCCCGGACGCCCATGTCCAGGGCGAAGATGAACAGGGGGTCCAGGACGATGTTGCACACCGCGCCGATGAGGACGGTTTTCATGCCCACCCGGGCGAAGCCCTGGGCGGTGATGAAGGCGTTCAGGCCCAGGGTCAGCTCCACAAACAGGGTGCCCAGGGCATAAATCTGCATATACTGGACGGCATATTCAATGGTGTTCCCGCTGGCGCCGAAGGCCAGCAGCAAAGGACGGTTCCAGATCAGCAGCACCGCCGTCAGCACCAGGGAGATGCCCACCTGTAAAGTGAAGCACCCGCCCAGAATCCGCTGGGCCTGGTCATAGTCCCCCCGGCCCATGGCGATGGAGGCCCGGGGCGCGCCGCCGGAGGACACGAAGGCCGAAAAGGCGGAGATAATCATGATGATGGGCAGGCACACCCCCACGCCGGTCAGGGCCAGGCTGCCGTCACCGGGGATATGGCCGATGTAGATGCGGTCCACGATGTTATACAGCATATTCACCAGCTGGGCGATCACCGTGGGCACCGCCAGCTTCCACAGGAGCCGTCCCACCGGCTCCGTGCCCAGAAATTTCTTGTCCTGTGTCATTGCGCGTCCTCCTGCGTCATTTGGGATAGATTCCGGCGGAAGCCCTCCAGGCAGCGGCGGAAGGCCGCCAGGTCCTCCGGCTCCAGGCCCCGGGCCAGGCGGCGGAAAAACGTCTCCTGCAGCTCACGGCCCTGCTGCACCACAGGTCCGGCCTTCTCGGTGCACACCAGGCGGCATTTGCGCCGGTCCCCGGGAGCGGGCTGCCGCAGCAGATACCCCTCCTGCACCAGCTTCTCCACGTGGAAGGAGACGATGCCCGGCTTCAGTCCCCGATAGGTGCACACGTCCCGGGCGGTGTCCAGGCCCGGGTTGTTGGCCAGAAACAGCAGAATGTCCACCCCGTTGGGGGCCAGACCCTCCCGGCGGCACAGGGGCTGCATGGCGGCGGTGTAGCCCTCCAGCAGCTGCCGGGCGGCAATGGATACCTGATAGGCGTTGGTCATGGTGATTCCTCCGATTTTGAAAGGTTCAATTTTGAACGATTCGTATTATACACCCTCCGCCGCCCGGGTGCAACCGGAAAATGGAAGAAAACAAAAGGACGTTATTCAACACCATGTTGACGAGTTTTTCAGAACAGTCGAAAGCGCGAAGAAAAACGAAAATCAAACTTCCGTATTTACATTTCATGATTTATATGGTATAATTCCTATTATCAGTGCAAACAAACGCATTCGAATTGGAAGGAAGGAAGCGACGACATGAAATTGCTGAAGGTTCTTCTGCCCCTGGCGCTGTGCTTCTTGCTGCTGGCCGGGTGCGGAAAAAAGGTGGAGCTGGCCGGTTGGGAGGACTATAAGGACCATCCCGCCCAGGATGTTTACGCCGGTGAGGTGGCCGCCCCGGAGCGGATCGTGATGACCCGGGATGGCCGGGAAAAGAATAGCTTTGACAAAGGCACGGAGACGTATGAAAAAATCGTATCCACCCTGGGCCAGCTGATAGAAGCGCAGCTGGATGAAAATGAACAGGTAAAGGACCTGGGCCGGAAGCTGGACGGTACAAAGTCCGGGGCAAAGCTGGAGATCGGCGTCTGGCTGATTTATGAGTATGCGGCGGATTCCTACGCGCCGGTATATTTTGAGCTGACCGACACACAGAACAGCGTTGTGGGCATCTATTCTCCCATTGAGGACAGCCTGACGCTGCACGGCTTCTGGTCTGCCACCGAGGCCCAGGAGCTGCTGGATTATCTGAATAAACAGTGAGTGCTTGAGAGGAGAAAGCTATGAAGAAAATCGCAAAGATCCTCCTGCCTCTGGCCTTGTGCTTCGTGCTGCTGGCCGGGTGTGGGCAGAAGGTGGAGTGGGCCGATCCCGAGGATTATCAGGACCACCCGTATCAGGACCTGTCCCTGGGCGAGCTGGCGGACCCGGAGCGAATCGTTCTGGCCAAAAATGGCCGGGAGAAGTCCGTTTTTGAAAAAGGCAGCGACGAGTATGAGCACCTGACCACCATGATCCGGTCGCTGATCGACACGGAGCTGGACAGAAATGAACAGATAGAGGAACTGGGTCGGAAGCTGGACCAGACCATGCTTTATATGAAGCTGGACGAGGGAACGTACCTGATTTATGAATACCCGGCGGATTCCTATGCCCCGGTGTACTTCTCCATCTCGGACTATCCCGATGACCTGCTGGTGTGCCTGGCCTCCGCCGACCCCCGGTACGAGGCAGGCCCCCACGCCTTCATCGGCGTTCGGGAGGTGCGGGACTATCTGAACAGCCTGTAAGCTGCGGCATCGCTGAAAACTCTAAAACGATCAACCAGGGGCGGTCCCGCGCGGGGCTGCCCCTGGTTGACTGTTTATAGAAAGCTACTCCTTATCCTCCGGGCACACGGTGCACTCCTTGTGCTTGGCGCCCTCGGTGGCGGGGAAAGAATGGGAATGACTGACGGCCCCGCTATCGCAGGCGGACGCTTTCCGCCACCCGGACCACGTCGTCCACGGAGAAGCCCTGGCCGGTGACCAGCAGGATGGCGTTCAGGTCCTCCAGGGTGCAGGCGGCCACGGACACGCCCTCCTTGTGGATGGTGATGGCCGGATAGCCGCTGATGACCGTCTCCCGGACGTCGGCGTTTTCCGTGTCCAGGCTCATGACGCCGCCGCTGCTGAAAAGCAGCAGCTCCACGTCCAGCCAGCAGCCGTCGGAGTCGGTGTAATGATAATTGGAAAATCCGCAGTCGGACCGCTGCTCCTCCAGGGTCAGCCCCACAGGCAGCCAGTTCACCACCGGCTCATAGGTCTGGCCGTTGGCGGGGGCGGCGTCAGGGTTCAGCCGCAGCTCCGTGTGGGTGGGGAACACCTTTGCCGCCCAGTGCAGGGCCTTGCTGCGCAGGGTAGGGGACACGGCGAAGGCCGCCGTGAGACACAGCACCGCCGCCAGCACCGCCACGGCCACCCGGCTCATGACGCGGCGGGTGGTCCGGCCTGCCGCCTGCCGGTCCCGGCGGCGGAAGCCCCGGCGAAGGGTCTGCATGCAGCGCTGCTGCAGGGCAGGGGACAGGGCCGCCTCCGGGTCCTCCTCCAGCGCCCGGCCCAGCTGCCGGGCCTGCCGGTCCTGCTGCCGGGCCACCTGGTCCATCAGCAGAACAAACAGGGCCTCCTCCCGGGCCTGTTGACGGTTGTTCATATTGCATCCACTTCCTTTCGCAGATTTCGCTTTCCTGGTAACCCCTCTATATAAGTAACACCGGTTCCGGGAATTTGCAACCGGGTTTTTGAAAAATTTTCTTGCTTTTCCGGGAACGGCCTCTATAATATAAAATGTCGATTTTTTGGTCCGGCGGCTGCCGCCGGGGAGAGGAGGGTCCATATGCTGCCGATCTGCATCCTTGCGATCCGGGACGATGACGACCGGGCCTATATGACCCGCCTGTATGTGAAGTATCAGCGGCTGATGTATCGTACCATCTATGATATCCTGGGCGACAAGTGGGCCACGGAGGACGTGCTGCAAACCACCCTGCTGCGGCTCATCGACCATCTGGACACCCTGCGCCGGCTGGAGCCGGAGGGTCTGGCGGGGTATATTGCCGCCGCCTGCCGCCACACGGCCTATAACGCCGTCCGGGACAGCAGCCGCCATCCCTGGCTGCCGCTGGACGGCGGACCGGAGGTCCCGGATGAGCGGCAGGAGGTGGAGGACCGGGTGCTGCGCCGCCTGGAGCTGGACGCCCTGGCCCAGGTGTGGCCCCGGCTGGACGAGAACACCCGCTGGCTGCCGGAGGCCCGGTATATCCTGGACTATTCGGACGGGGAGCTGGCCCGGGAGCTGGGCGTGAAGCCCGACAGCGTCCGCATGGCCCTGACCCGGGCCAGGAGAAAGGCCCGCCGCCTGATGGAGAATCAGCACAGCAAAGAAAACGTATGAACCCCGGCGCACCGCGCCGGGGTTCATACGTTTTAAGAGAAGTTCGCAATGAAACGGGATCGGTTGGGTTCAGCGGCCGTACAGCTCCGTGACGCGGCGGATGCGCCGGGCCAGGGCCGGGGTGGCCTCGCCGGGCAGCAGACGCCACTGCCAGTTGCCGCTCTGGGTGCCGGGGACGTTGGTGCGGTGGTGCAGACCCAGCTCCAGATAGTCCTGCATCTGGGCCACAAACAGCCGGGCCACGGAGCTCATGCCGCCCCGGATGATGCCCCAGTTGAAGCCCTCCCCATCGTTGAGCCCCAGGTATTCCCGGGCATAGGCGATGTCCTCCGGCGCGGCCTCGTCCTTCCACAGGGCCAGGGGGCTGTTGTCGTGGGTGCCGGTGTAGCACACGCAGTTCTCCGTGTAGGAGTGGGGCAGATAGCTGCTGGTATCCCGGGAATCGAAGGCAAATTCCAGCACCTTCATGCCCGGCAGACCGGAATCCTGCAAAAGCTGCCGGACGCCGGGAGTGGGATAGCCCAGGTCCTCGGCGATGAACCGCAGCTGGGGGAACCAGCCGGTGAGCACCCCTACCAGGTTCATGCCCGGGCCCTTGACCCAATGGCCGTTTTTGGCGGTGGTCTCGCCGTAGGGCACGGCCCAATAGGCCTCGAAGCCCCGGAAATGGTCGATGCGGATCACGTCATACAGCTTGGAGGCCCCGTCCACCCGGCGGATCCACCAGCCGAAGCCGTCGGCCTGCATGCGGTCCCAGGCGTACAGGGGGTTGCCCCACAGCTGACCGTCGGCGCTGAAGTAGTCCGGCGGCACGCCGGATACCTCCGTGGGAACGCACTGGTCGTCCAGCTGGAAGCTCTCCGGCTCCGCCCACACGTCGGCGGAGTCCATGGCCACATAAATGGGCAGGTCGCCGATGACCTGGATGTCCAGGCCGTGGAGATAGTCCCGCAGCCTGTTCCACTGCCGGAAGAACAGGAACTGCAGATAGGTGAACAGCTCCACGTCCTCCCGCAGCAGGGTGCGGTACCGCTCCAGCACCTCCGGGGATTTCCACAGGCGGATGTCCGCGTCCTCCCACTCGGTCCAGGAGCGCATGCCGAAATGGCGCTTGCAGGCCATGTACAGGGCGTAGTCCGGCAGCCAGCGGCAGTTCTCCGCCTGAAAGGCGGCCACCTCTGCCTGGTCCCGCTCCCAGCCCCGGTCCTTGGCCTTCTGCAGCACGGCGAAGCGGCTTTCGTAGATCTTTCCGTAGTCCACGTACCGGGGATTGGTTCCCCAGTTCTGGCTCTCCACCTCATCCCGGGTCAGCAGCCCGTCCTCTATCAGCATATCCAGGTCGATGAAATAGGGATTCCCGGCGTAGGTGGAAAAGCTCTGATAGGGGGAGTCGCCATAGCTGGTGGGGCCCAGGGGCAGCATCTGCCAGCAGTGCTGCCCGGCGGCGTGGAGAAAATCGGCAAAGTCATAGGCGGCCTTGCCCAGAGTCCCGATGCCGTAAGGAGACGGCAGGGAAAATACCGGCATCAAAATGCCGCTGCAACGATTCATATGTCAGTCAACTCACTTATCAGAAAAATGCTTTGTTTTTTAGCCCTTCACGGCTCCGGCGGCCACGCCCTTGATGATGTGCTTCTGGCAGCACAGATAGAAGATGATCACCGGCAGGATGCTCAGCATGATCAGGGCCATGGTGGCTCCCATGTCCACGGTGCCGTAGCTGCCCTTCAGATACTGGATGTGAATGGGAATGGTGCGGTACTGGTTGATATCCAGCACCAGGCTGGGCAGCAGATAGTCGTTCCAGACCCACATGATCTCCAGCACGCCCACGGAGATCATGGTGGGCTTCAGCATGGGCAGCACCACCCGGAAGAAGGTGCCCACAGGGCCGCAGCCGTCGATGGCGGCGGCCTCCTCGATCTCCAGGGGCAGGCTCTTGACAAAGCCCGTGAACATAAACACCGCCAGACCTGCGCCGAAGCCCAGATAGATCACCGGAATGGTCCAGGGGGTGTTCAGGTGCATCTGGTCCGCCGTCCGGGCCAGGGTGTACATGACCATCTGGAAGGGGACCACCATGGAGAACACGCACAGGTAGTACACGATCTTGCTGACCAGGCTCCCCACCCGGGAGATGTACCACGCCGCCATGGACGTGCACACCAGGATCAGGGCCGTGGAGGTGATGGTGATGAAGAAGCTGTAGAACACCACCTTATAGAAGGCGAAGTTGCCGAAGGTCATGCCCTTGACATAGTTCTTCAGCCCCACGAAGGACTCCGCCGTGGGCAGCTTGAAGGTCTCGGTGTTGACAAAGGCGTTGGCCTTCAGGGAGTTGATAAGCACCAGGAGCACCGGCATCAGATAGAGCACGGAGATGATGGTGAATACCACCGTCAGCAGGGCCTGACGGCGCTCTCTGCGGCGCAGAGCATCGGATTTGATCATTGCTGCACCTCCTTGCGGCGGTTGGCCTGAAGCTGGATGATGCTGATGGCCGCCACCACGATGAAGAAGATCACGGCCTTGGCCTGCCCCACGCCGCGGTTTCCGCCGCCGCTGGTGCCGAAGGCGTTGACGATGTTCAGGGCCAGCATTTCCGTTGTTTTGATGGTCTCTCCATTGCCCAGCTGCTGGAAGGGACGTCCGGCGGTCAGGGCCAGGTTCTGGTCAAACAGCTTGAAGCCGTTGGTCAGGCTCAGGAACATGCAGATGGTGATAGAGGGCATCACGTTGGGGATGGTGACCCGCCACAGGGTCTGCCAGCGGTTGGCGCCGTCGATGCGGGCGGCCTCCAGCATGTCCTCAGGCACCGCCTGGAGTCCGGCAATGTAGATGATCATCATATAGCCGATCTGCTGCCAGCACACCAGGATCACCAGACCCCAGAAGCCGTATTTCGTCTCCAGGATCACGGAGGTGTTGTACTTGATGAGGATGCCGTCGAAGATCATGGACCAGATATAGCCCAGCACGATGCCGCCGATGAGGTTGGGCAGGAAGAACACCGTGCGGAACACATTGGTGCCCTTGAACTTCTGGGTCAGGGCATAGGCGATGGTGAAGGCGAACAGGTTGATGGCCAGCAGGCTCACCAGGGCGAACAGCGCCGTGTACCAGAATGCGTGCATATAGCCGGGGTCCTGAAAGGCTTTCCGGTAGTTGTCCAGTCCCGTCCAGGTCCACTGACTGGTGATGCGGAAGTTGCAGAAGGACAGAAACAGCCCCTTGAAGAAGGGGTACAGGAAGCCGATGCAGAAGGCCCCGAAGGTGGGCAGCAAAAACAGCCACACCATGCGCTTGATGGGGCGGCGGATCAGCCGGGAATTCAGCGCGGCCTCGTCCCGGCGGTGTTTCGGAAGTTTCATGACGCCTCTCTCCTATCTATGTATTTTCCGGGCGGCGCCCGGAGCTCTTGCCCGGTCCATACCGGCCAACAGCTCTGTGCGCCGCGGGTGAGAAAAAATCGGGGGCGGGCGATAAGCCCGCCCCCGGTCCTATTGCGTTACAACGGAGCGCTTATAGCTCAGCCGTTCTCCTTGGCATACTGGGTGGCCCAGCCGTCCACGAAGGCGGTCTTGACGTTGTCCCAGCTGCCGCCGTTGACGGTGTACTGAGTCAGAGCATCCACCACGCCCGCACGCCAGTCATCCACGGCGGGGGTCCAGTTGAAGGCCCAGGTCACAATGTAGTTGCCGGCAGCGGTATAGGCGTTGGCATCGGCAAAGAACACGTTGGCGGGAGTCTTGGCGTTCTTGAAGGGGCAGGGGCCAAACTGCTCGGCCAGCATGGTGGTGCCCTCATCGGAGGTGACGACCCACTTCATGAAGTCCAGAGTGGCCTGGATGTCCTCTTCCTTGGCGTTCTTGTTGACGGCCCAGCAGTTCTCGGTGCCGCAGCACAGACCGGCCTTCTCCTCGCCCTCAACGCCGCAGTAGATGGGGATCATAGCCAGATCCTCGGGGTTCATCTTGAAGCCCTTGTCATCACTGGTGACCAGGTTGGCATACTCCCAGGAACCGTTCTGGAAGAACACGGCCTTACCCTGGCCGAACTCGGCCTCGGAGGCATCGCCGGTGGCGGTGGTCAGAGCAGCGCCGGTGGTGGCGGAGTCAGTGGTGTACAGATCCCAGACGTTCTTGAAGGCATCCAGATAGGTGCCCTTGATGGCGGCGGGCTGAGCGGTGACCTTGTCATCCCGGAACTCATAGAACAGGGGCATGTTGGCCAGGTGACCGGAGAAGCGCCAGCTGGAGGAGCCCTCCAGGCCGGCGGAGCTGAAGGCGTCAAAGCCCAGCTCGGCGGCGCGGCTGTGGATGTCGTCGGCGACCTTCTTCAGGGACTCGAAGTTGGTGATGTCGGACAGCTCATAGCCGGCCTGCTTCAGCAGAGCCTTGTTGACGATGATGCCATAGGCCTCATAGCAGTAGCCGATGGACACGGTCTCGCCATTGGCGTTCTTCAGGTTGAAGTCCTGGGTGGTCATTTCCTTCATGACGTCGGTGTTATCCAGAGGATAGCAGAAATCGCCATAGGAGTTGACAGCGCCCTGGTTGCCCACCTGGAACATGGTGGGAGGAGCAGACTTGTCCAGCTCGGAGGTCAGCATGGTGTCATACTGGCCGGAAGCGGCGGTGACGACCTTGACCTCCACGCCGGTCTGCTCGGTGTAGGTCTTGGCCAGCGCCTGCCAGGCCTGATCGGCCTCGGGCTTGAAGTTCAGGTAATACACGGAGCCCTTGGCCTCCGTGCCGCCGTTTGCGGGGGTCTTGGCGCAGGCTACCAGGGACAGAGCCATGACAGCGGCCAGGATCAATGCAAGAGTTTTCTTCATGATCAATTCTCCTTCATTATATATTTTTCAGGCGGTTTCCGCCGGAAAAACTAAGAAATGTCGCGGACGGATTCCCCGGTCCGCAGGGTGGTGTGGGCCGTCTCCCGGATGGGTCCGCCCCGGTGCTCCACCATGTCCAGCAGGATCTCCACGCTGCGCCGGCCCATGTGCTCCATAGGCTGGCAGAGGGTGGTCAGGGTGGGGTTGATATAGTCCGAGACGGTCAGTCCGTCGATGGCGATGACGGAGCAGTCCTCGGGGATCCGCCGTCCGGCCTCCCGCAAAGCCCGCATGGCCCCAATGGCCATGTTGTCGGAGATGGCGAACAGGGCGGTAAACTGCGCCCCCGCCAGCAGACGCCGCTGCATGGCCAGATACGACTGCCGGATGTCGAAGGAACCGGCCTCGATGACCAGCTCCTGCTCCAGGGGCAGCCCGTGGGCCGCTAAGGCCCGGACATAGCCTTGATACCGCAGCTGGCTGATGGAGCGGTCCTCCGTGCCGGAGACCAGCGCCGCAATGCGCCGGTGGCCGCAGCGGTACAGCTCCGTCACCGCCCGGCAGGCCTCCTCCTCGTCGGCGATGGACACCGAGGCGTAGGAGTCCGGCGGCAGGGTGCCGTACTGGTTGTCATACGAGCAGCAGACATAGGGGATGTTCAGCGGCGCCAGCTCCTGGGGGGTATAGTCGGACCGGCCGCCCAACAGGATCAGGCCCCGCAGCCGCTTTTCCCGCTCCATCATGGCGCCCCGCTTCACCTCGTCGTCGCAGGTGCCGATCTGCTGCATCACCAGGGTATAGCCCCGGGCCGTGACCTGCTCCTCGATGACCCGGATGATATCCGTGTAAAACGGGTTGGACACGCCCCGCACCACCAGGCCGATGGCGTCGGACTTGGTTTTCACCAGGTCCCTGGCGGTGTTGTTGGGAATGTAATTGGATCGTTGAATGGCGGAGAGCACCTTGCGCCGGTTTTCCGGGCTGACGTCCGGCCGGTCGTTGAGCACCCGCGACACCGTGCTGACGCTTACGCCGCACTGCCGCGCAATATCCTTGATGGTCATAAAGCGCGTTTCGTCTCCCTTCTTCTGCCATTCCAAAGGGGCGGCAACATTACCGGTAACGTTTCCGACCCCCTATGGCCCTACTTTACCAACTTTCGTCCCGTCTGTCAATGGCAATTGTGATTTTCTCCGAATCTCACAGTTTTTTGTCGTATTCTGTTGTGATTTTAACGGACGTCCTCCGCCAGCAGAGTGGCGATGCCGGACTCGCCCACCACCCGCAGGCCCTGCTGGCGCAGCAGGGCGGCGGTGATGCCCCAGCCCTCCGTCAGAACGCCGGAAAAGGTGCCGTCATACACGGCCCCGGAGCCGCAGGAGGGGCTGCGTTCCTTGAGCACGGCGGCCCGGGCCCCGGTGAGCCGGGCCAGCTGCGCCGCAGCCTCCGCGCCCCGGCGATAGGCCTCCGTCACATCCCGGCCATCCCGGGTGACCACCCGGTCCCCCTGAATCTCCGCCGGAGGCCGGGGCGTGGGCAGTCCCCCGAAGATCTCCCCGCACACGGGGACCACATGGTGCTTTTCGCACAGGGCACGGGCCAGGGGATGGGCCTTGCTCTGCCCGTCGTACCGGCAGGGGACCCCCAGCAGGCACGCGCTGACCAGAATCGTCACAGGATCAGCTCCTTTCCGTTCAGGCAGGCATAGACCAGCGTCTCCCCCTGATACCGCAGCTTCAGGGAGAAAAACGGCGCCCCCTGCCGCAGCAGGTCCAGAAAGATCCGGTCCCCGGCCCACTGGGGCAGGGCCGCCAGCCGGTCCTTGTGGATCCACTCCAGCACCCCTTCGTCGCAGTCCTCCCGGACCCGGCCGGTCCACTCCGTGGCGGTGAACAGGTGCATATATTCCGTTTCCCACCGGTCGGACACAAAGGTGACGATGCCCCGGTAGCGGTATCCGGTGACGGTGAGCCCCGTCTCCTCGTTGATCTCCCGCAGGGCGCACTCCTCGGGGCTTTCGCCGTCCAGGAACTTGCCGCCGATGCCGATCCACTTGTCGCGGTTGCAGTCGTTTTCCTTTTTCACCCGGTGGAGCATCAGATACTCCCCGGCGGGGTTTTCCAGATAGCAAAGGGTGGTATAGCGCATACGTCCGCCTCCTTCGGCCCACTATTATAGCGTATCCCCCGAAAAAACGCAACTCTTGTGGAAACCTCCGGGCTGTGATATAATACCGGCATCATCTGTAGAAATGCGAGGTATTGCTATGCTGCTGATCCGTAACGCTTACATAAAGCCCATCACCGGGCCGGATATCCCCAACGGCTGTCTGCTGGCCGAAGACGGCCGCATCACCGCCGTGGCGGCCCACATCGACGCCCCGGAGGGCTGCACCGTCATCGACGCCGGCGGCCGCCTGCTGACTCCCGGCTGCGTGGAGGCCCACTGTCACATCGGCCTGGACAACCAGTGTATGCGCTGGGAGGGCATGGACTATAACGAGATCGTGGACCCCCTGACTCCCCAGCTGCGGGCCATCGACTCCATCAACCCCCAGGACGAGGCCTTCCCCAACGCCATCCGGGGCGGCGTGACCACCGCCTGCACCGGCCCCGGCAGCGCCAACGTGGTGGGCGGCACCTTCACGGTGCTGAAGCTGGCAGGCAAGCGGGTGGACAATATGCTGCTGAAGGAGCCTGCCGCCATGAAGTGCGCCTTCGGCGAGAATCCCAAGGGCTGCTATGGCCAGGGCCTGAAGAAAAGCCCCATGACCCGCATGGCCGTGGCGGCGCTGCTGCGGGAGCTGCTGTTCAAGACCCAGCGCTACCGGGACGATAAGCTGACCGGAAAGAATCCCCCCTTCGACATGAAGCTGGAGGCCATGCTGCCGGTAATCAACGGCGAGATCCCCCTGAAGTGCCACGCCCACCGGGCCGACGACATCCTCACCGCCGTGCGGATTGCCAAGGAATTCGGGGTGAAGGCCACCCTGGACCACTGCACCGACGGCGAGCTGATCGCCGACGAGCTGGCCAAGGAGGGACTGCCGGTGTTCGTGGGGCCCACCCTGGGCAGCAAGAGCAAGGCCGAACTGCGCCACAAGAGCTTCACCACCCCCGGAACGCTGTACAAGGCCGGGCTTACCGTCAGCATCATCACCGACGCCCCGGTGATCCCCCTGGAGAAGCTGCCCATGTGCGCGGGCCTGGCCGCCAACGCGGGCCTGCCTATGGACGAGGCCTGGCGGGCCATCACCATCAACCCCGCCCGCAGCCTGGGCATCGACAGCCGGGTGGGCAGCCTGGAGCCCGGCAAGGATGCCGATTTCGTCCTGTGGACCGCCGATCCCCTCACCACCATCGGCGGCCAGGCGTATATGACCGTCATCGACGGCCGGATCGTGTATCAGGCGGAGTAAAATCGCCCAAATTCCCGGGAAATCCCGATTTCCTCTTGCGAAGCGCCGGGTTTTCCTGTATAATCAACCAATAGCACATTACAAAGGGTACCGCGTACCTATTTTCGAGAGGACTGAAACAACTATGAGTGCATCCAGAGAAAAGAAAGCCCGCCAGGAATTCAACGCCAGCGGCGCAGTGGACCCCAAGGCCGCCCGTGAGGCGCAGGAGCGGGCCAAGCAGCGCCGGAGCAACTGGCTCTATGGCGGCATCGCCATCGTGTTCGTGCTGGTGGCCGCTGCGCTGCTGGTGTGGAACTCCAACGTGATCCAGCGGGGCTCCGCCGCCGTCACCGTGGAGGGCGAGACCTATTCCGCCGCCGAGGTCAGCTATTTCTATCATGTGGCCTATAACTCCATTGCCCAGAACCAGTACGCCTCCTATTACGGGCTGAGCACCTCCACCCCCCTGACCCAGCAGAGCCTCAGCGACATGGCCAAGACCCTGCTGGGCGTGTCCGAGGACATGACCTGGGACGCCTATTTCAAGGAGGCCGCCAAGAAGAGCCTGATCCAGATCACCATGCTCAAGAAGGGCGCTGCCGAGAAGGGCATCACCTGGAACGACGACATGCAGAAGGAGCTGGACTCCACCATGGACACCCTGGTCTCCTATGCCAAGTCCGCCGGTAAGAGCGAGGGCGAGTACCTCAAGCAGCTCTACGGCAGCAACATGACCAAGAAGATCTTCCAGGGCATCCTGAAGGATACCATCATCGCCTCCCACTATCAGCAGGACTACATCGACAGCCTGCAGTACACCGACGAGGAGCTTCAGAAGTACTACGAGGAGAACAAGAACTCCTTCGACGTGGCCAACTATGAGATGATCACCTTCAACGGCGCAGCCGCCTCCACCAAGGACGCCGACGGCAACACCGTCCAGCCCACCGAGGAGGAGAGCGCCGCTGCCCTGCAGAAGGCCAAGGACGCCGCCAACGCGGCCCTGGAGCAGGTCAAGGGCGGCGAGCTCCTGGCCAAGGCGGCCAAGGACTATGAGCCCATCGGCACCTATTCCCACCCCGAAGCCGGCACCTACAGCGGCAATGCCGCCACCAAGTGGGTGTTTGACGAGAGCCGCCAGGAGGGCGACACCGAGATCGTGGAAAACGGCACCTCCATCTATCTGCTGGTGTTCCACAGCCGGACCCGCAACGATTACAACACCGTGGACGTGCGCCACATTCTGTTCAAGGTGGACACCACCGGTCTGGACAGCAAGGCCGAGGATTACCAGGCCAAGCTGGAGGAGCTGAAGGCCGGCAAGAAGCAGGAGGCCGAGAACGCCCTCCAGGCCTGGAAGGACGGCGACGCCACCGAGGACAGCTTTGCCGCGCTGGCCAATGAGCTGTCTGACGACACCGGCTCCAACACCAACGGCGGCCTGTATAAGCAGGTCTATAAGGGTCAGATGGTCAGCGAGTTCAACGACTGGTGCTTCGACGAGAGCCGCAAGGCCGGCGATACCGGCATCGTGGCCAACGATGCCACCGGCGGCAGCTACATCGGCTACCACGTCATGTACTTCGTGGGCACCGACGATCCCTATTGGATGGTCCAGGTCCGCAAAGCCATGATGAACAAGGCGTACTCTGAGTGGTCCGCCAACCTGGTCAAGGACATCACCGCCACCGAGAACTCCGGCATGAAGTACGTGGGCTGAGCCCCGTCTCCCATAACGGCATAACCAAAAGAGGCTGGCCTGCGCCAGCCTCTTTTTTCCGTGCCGGGGCCGGAGCAATTTTGGGTATTTTGCAATTTTCCCTTGCAAGTTCCGGCGGAATATGGTATAAATGGGGGTGCTTAAAATGCTTTGAACGGGAAGTTCCGCAATCATCGCCTTTCCAAGAGAGGACCGGTCACCGGCTGCAAGCCGGTCCGTCAGGCGCTGCGGTGTTCGCCCGGGAGCTGCCGCGAGGAAATGCGCGGACGGGTCATCCCCCGTTATCGGGAAAACGAGTGCGCGGGTTTTGCCGCGAAGCTGGGTGGTACCACGGAAGCCGTATGCCTTTCGTCCCTTAGTTTTGGGATGAAAGGCATTTATTTTTTCCCCGAACGAATCCCACTTTTAATAGTTAATAAGGAGGAAGCTCATGGACAAAAACTTGTTAAAGGAATTCATCATTGAAGAATATGAGAAAGATTTTGTGGTATATGCTACCGACGAAGCCTATCGGCTATTGGGTGTAGAAGTCCCGCAGCCTATTAGTCCAGTAACGGAGTATACCGTTGACAGAACGCATTATGTGGTGATACGGAACGTGTCGGGAGATACCATTGATGTAGAGTATTACCGAGAGGCAGTATTGACTTACTTGGCAAGCAGATATCGCATTGACGGCCTTCTCAGAGAATCAGACGGAAATAGCCATGATGCCAATTGGCAGTACGAAGTATATATTTTTAATACTGGTTACTGCCCGGAGGAGCTGTCATCCTGCATCATAAAAACAGGCGGACTATATCTCAGCGCAACCAAGGTACTGAAAAAAGAAAAAATTACGGAAGAGATCATCGAGACTTGGTCGGAAGAATATGATCTCGACGGCAACGGGGAAGGCCAAAGAACTGTTTATTGCTCTACGCCGGATGGCTCGGCGCATTTTGCCTTTGGTCTGTCCCTAAGTTGGCGTCTCGGCAGGAAATTGCCGGAGAATCGGTATCCACTTGCTCTGAGAACGAGCAGAGCAGATCAGATATGTCGGACAGGCTACAAGATGCGCTTACCCGCGGCCACACCGGCTGGCAGCGCATCCGGCGGAGAAAGCCAGCCGTGTCAGGCAGACAGCGAGCCGCACGCAATCAAGGCCGCACCGGACGGCGGCGCATCCGAATGCTCCCATCCCTCCCTATGGCAGCGCATTTGCAGATTTATGCGGAAGCTTTTCTAGGCAGACCACTCCGCATTACAACCCTGTGCTATTACCGATACAAATCCGCAAAGGGCTGTGGCCGGAGCTTTTCGAGAACCGGCCCGCAGCATCCCCTACAGCACAGTCTTTGCAGGGAAACTCTAAAAACTTCCACCCCATAATACAAGGAGGAATCATTACCGATGAAAGAGAAACTGACACAGCTGCTGCAGGAGGGGCAGGAGAAGATCCGCGCCGCCCGCAGCGAAGGCGAGCTGCAGGAGGTCAAGGGCCTGCTGCTGGGCAAGCAGGGCGCCCTGACGGGGCTTCTGAAGGAGCTGCCCCGGCTGGACGTAAGCCTGCGGCCGGAGATGGGCAAGGCCGTGAACCAGGCCAAGACCCAGCTGACGGAGCTGCTGGAATCCAAGCGGGAGGAGCTGAAGCTGAAGGCCTCCGAGGTGGACCCGGACTTCGACATCACCGTCCCCGGCACCGCCCCCCTGTCCGGCGGCCTGCACCCCATCACCCAGATGTGCTATGACCTGAACGACGCGTTCCGGTCCATGGGCTTCGAGATCTTCGAGGAGTCCGACATCACCAGCGAGCTGTACGGCTTCGACAACCTGAACTTCCCCCCCAACCATCCCGCCCGGGAGAGCATGGACACCTATTGGCTGGAGGGTCATGACAAGGGCCAGTGCTGGGACAAGCTGTGCCTGCGGCCCCACCTGACCGGCGGCTCCGTCCGCTATATGCAGACCCACAAGCCCCCTTACCGCTTCGTGTACCCCGGCCGGGTGTACCGCAACGAGACCACCGACGCCCGCCACGAGCGCGCCTTCTTCCAGTATGAGGCCCTGATCGTGGACAAGGACTTCACGTTCGCCTCCGGCAAGGTGATGATCAAGAGCATCCTGTCCAAGGTATTCGGCCGGGACGTCCCGGTGCGGATGCGGGCAGGCTTCTTCCCCTTTGTGGAGCCGGGGTTCGAGATCGACATGGGCTGCCTGGTCTGCGGCGGCAAGGGGTGCAGCGTGTGCAAGCACGTGGGCTGGATCGAGATCATGCCCGGCGGCACGCCCCATCCCAATGTCCTGCGCTCGGCGGGCCTGGATCCGGACGAATACACCGGGTTCTATGTGAACATCGGCCTGGACCGTCTGGTGATGATGCGCTACGGCGTGGATGACGTGCGTATGTTCCACAGCGCCGACCTGCGCTTTTTGGAACAGTTCCGTTAAAAGGAGGGGAAACACATGAAAGTATCGCTGAACTGGATCAAAGATTATGTGGACCTGCCCCGGGATATGGACCTGACCCGGCTGGCCTATGACCTGACCATGTCCACCGTGGAGGTGGAGGGGGCCACGGACCTGGCCCGGCAGTTTGACCATATGCTGGTGGGGCAGATCACGGAGGTGTGCCCCCATCCCAACGCCGACAAGCTGCAGATCTGCCGCACGGACATCGGCGGCGGTGACATCCGGGATATCGTCTGCGGCGGCACCAACGTCCGCCCGGGCATGAAGGTGGCCGTGGCCGCCCCGGGAGCCATGTGCCGCTGGCACGGCGAGGGCGAGCCGGTGGAGATCAAGGAGGCCAAGCTCCGGGGCGTCAAAAGCTACGGCATGATCTGCGGCGCGGTGGAGATCGGCCTGGGGGACCTGTTCCCCACCACCGAGGAGGCCCACATTCTGGACCTGAGCGCCTTTGACGCCCCAGCGGGGACCCCTATTGCCGACGCCCTGGACCTGAACGACATCATCCTGGAGATTGACAACAAATCCATGACCAACCGGCCCGACCTGTGGGGCCATTACGGCATCGCCCGGGAGCTGGCGGCTCTGTATGACCTGCCTCTCAAGCCCCTGCCCCCCTTCACCTGCGGCGCCGGGTCCGACGGCCTCACCGTCACCGTGGAGGACACGGAGCGCTGCCCCCGCTACATTGGCGCGGCGGTAGAGGGCCTGTCCGTGAAGCCCGCCCCCTTCCGGATGCAGAGCCGCATCTGGCGGGTGGGCATGCGGCCCATCAACGCCCTGGTGGATATCACCAACTATGTGATGCTGGCCACCGGCCAGCCCACCCACGCCTTTGATTCCGACAACATTGCCGGGCATATCATCGTCCGCCGGGCCCAAAACGGCGAAAAGTTGGAGCTGCTCAACGGCAAGGAGCTGGCCCTGTCCGCCGACGACCTGGTCATCGCCGACGAGGCGGGGGTGGTGGGCCTTGCAGGCGTCATGGGCGGCGCCAAGGACTCCGTCCTGCCCACCACCAACAAGGTGATTCTGGAGATCGCCAACTTCCAGGCTGCCGGCGTCCGCCGCACGGCCCTGCGGTACGACAACCGCACCGAGGCCTCCTCCCGGTATGAAAAGGCCATCGACCCCGAGCGCTGCGACCAGGCCCTGTCCCTGGCCATGAGCCTGTTCCGGGAGCTGTATCCCGACGTGCATGTCACCAGCTTCTGCGACCAGTATCCCGCGAAGCTCCAACCGGCGGAGATCGATGTGTCCCTGACCTGGCTGGACCGCCGCCTGGGCAAGCACCTGACCAACGACGAGATCGCCCACAAGCTGGGCCTGCTGGGCTTCCGGCTGGACTTCAGCGGCGACAACATGCACGTTACCGTGCCCACCTGGCGCTCCACCGGCGATGTGGCCATCAAGGCCGACATCATGGAGGAGGTGGCCCGGATGGTGGGCTACGAGAACTTCCAGGCCGCCCCCATCACCACCTCCTTCGACGGGGCCATCAACCAGCTGGATAAGGACCTGGAGCGCCGGATCAAGGAGTATCTGGCCATCCGCTGCGGCATGCAGGAGATCTTCACCTATCCCTGGATGGACGAGCAGTACGTCAACGCCATTCTGCAGGACACCGCCGGGATCCTGGCCCTGTCCACCCCGCCGTCTCCCTCCGAGCGGCTGATCCGCTCCTCTCTGCTGCCCAACCTGTGCAAGGCTGTGGCGAAGAACGAGCGCTACTTCACGGAGTTCTCCCTGTTTGAAACGGCCCAGGTGTTCAAGGACGCGGACTATTCCGCCCCCTATGACCCCCGGGAGCTGCTGCCCTCCCAGCGCAAGAACATCGCCGGCGCCTTCGTGGCCCCGGCCAAGGACGTGACGGCCCTGTTCCGCCGGGCCAAGGGCGCCGTGGAGCAGATGCCCCGCTACACCCACATGGAGGGCTTCACCTTCCGCCAGGAGAAGCGCCCGGTGTGGGCCGACCAGGTGGTGTGGCTGAACATCTATCTGGGTGAGGAGCAGGTGGGCAATCTGGCATTGCTTGCCCGGAAGCCCGCCATGGCCTGCGGCATCAAGAACCTGGCCGTGATGCTGTTCGAGCTGGACGTGGACGCCTTGAGGCCCTTCCGCTCCCGCACCAACCGGTTCACCCACCTGCCGGAGTATCCCATGACCGACTACGATATCTCCCTGCTGTTCGACAGCCAGGTGAAGTGGAGCCAGATGCACGACGTCATCGCCCAGGGCATCCGGGAGGGCGGCCTGCTCCATGGGGCAGACTTTGTGGACGAGTACCATGGCAAGCAGGTGCCCGCCGGGAAGAAGTCCGTCACCATCCGGCTGACCATCGGCTCCCTGGAAAAGACCCTGACCTCCACGGAGATCGAGGAGTGCGCCTCCGGCGTCATCAAGAAGCTCACCAAGCGCCTGGGGGCGGAGCTGCGCACCCGGTAAAATCCGTTTTTCCCTCTTTACAGCGCCGGAAAAATAGCGTATACTGATGGTGAATCAATAGAAAGGGGAGAAAGCCCGCATGGATGATTTCACCAGAAAGTTTGACGCCGCCCAGGATAAGGACGAGCAAATCCACTTTATCCTTACCTCCGTGTATGAGGCGCTGAAGGAAAAGGGGTATGACCCCATCAACCAGATCGTGGGCTATATCCTGTCCGAGGACCCCACCTATATCACCAACCACAACGGCGCACGGACCCTGATCTGCAAGGTGGATCGGGACGAGCTGCTGCAGGTGCTGGTGAAGAATTATCTGGAAATCTGAGCGTAATAACAAAAGCCGCCCTGGCCGGGCGGCTTTTGTTATTACAGTGGGAGCTTTCAGGCCCACAGGGCCTTCATGAAATCGGGATAGGCCTTGTCGCAGATGTCCACGCAGCGGCCCATCAGCTCCAGGCAGATCTCGCCCACGTCGTGGGTGCGGAAGGCGGCGTCCATCTCCGCCTGAACGGTGTTGTCGTTGGTGTCCAGCACGAACTTGAAGAAGCGGAAGCGGCGGTTGGCCTCGTTGACCACCTTGAAGAAGCCGTCGATCTTGTTTTCGGGGAGCTTCACGATGTCGAATACGCGGATGGCCACGTCCTCGCAGTCCTTGTTGAAGAAAAAAATCATGCGGATGGAAGGGATGCTGTCTCCGGTGTATATCACGGTGACCTTCTCCATGCCGGAGTCGGTGACCTCAATGTCGGAGTGCTTGATGTTCTTGGCGTCCATGGCCTGGATGAACTGGCGGGTAGAATCGAGCATAGTGAAAACCTCCCTGATTTTTATATACCACAATATACCCCCTTTTCCCTGTCTTGTCAACCGGCGGAATTGTTGACGCGGCGGACAAAAAAATCTCGCCACCGGGGGAAAACCGTGCTATACTAAGGGAAAAATCCGGGAGGTGACGGGATGGAGGAGATCACGGCGGCCTATGTGCGGCGGCTTCTGCCCCGGCGGGACCCCATGGGCCACAAGGGTACCTTCGGCAAGGTGCTGTGCGTATGCGGCAGCGTGGGCTTTTCCGGCGCGGCGGTTTTCGCGGGCCGGGCGGCGGTGCGCACCGGGTCGGGGCTGGTATACCTGGGGGTGCCGGAGCCGGTGTGGCCGGTGGCGGCAATGAAATGCGACGAGGTGATGCCCTTCCCCCTGCCGTCGGAGGAGGGGAAGCTGTCCCCCCTGGCAGAGGAGGCCATCCGGCAGCGGGCCGGGGGCTGCGATGCGGTGCTGGTGGGCTGCGGCCTGGGGCGCAGCCCCGGGTGCGACGGGCTGGTGCGGCGGCTGCTGGACCTGCCCCGGCCCCTGGTGCTGGACGCAGACGGCATAAACGCCCTTTCCGGGCATATGGATGCATTGTCCCGGCGGCGGGACCGGATCACCGTGCTGACCCCCCATGAGGGGGAGTTTGTCCGGGCCGGAGGCGATCTTTCCCCGGGCCGGGAGCGGGCGGCGGCGGACTTCGCCCGGGAGCACGGGGTATACCTGGTGCTGAAGGGGCCGGGGACCATCGCGGCCGCCCCGGACGGGCGGTGTATGCGCAATCCCACCGGGAACTGCGGCATGGCCAAGGGCGGCAGCGGCGATGTGCTGGCGGGGATGCTGGTGAGTCTGCTGGGCCTGGGCCTGCCGCCTATGGACGCCTGCTGCGCCGCGGTGTGGCTTCACGGACGGGCCGGGGACCTGGCCGCCCGGCAGGTGGGCCTGTGGGGCATGACCCCATCGGACCTGCTGGACCGGATCCCGGCGGCTCTGCGGGAGGTCACGGAGTGAGACTTATCCAAAAGAGCTTTGCTCTTTTGGATAAATTAGGTTCCCGCTCCGACCCGCGCGTCCAAATGAGCCTTTTGCTCATTTGGACACACTCTCTCCGCGCAAAGTATTTTTCGCGACGTACACGCCCAACGGAAGTCCCCTTGGGGGGCGCCGCCGCGAAAAATGGATCGGACTTGATTCGCGGCCTGCGAGCCGCGAACTCTGCGAGGCGCATAACGGTCCGAGGCGGGCAGCGTGACAGACAGATAGATGTTGGGATAGCGGAAAGCCTTCCGGAAAGGGAGGGTTTACCGTGAAAAAATGCTTGGTATGGCTGCTGGCGGCGGCGCTGCTGCTGGCCGGCTGCGGAAAAAAGACCGCGTCGCAGGCGGAGAGTCTGCGCCAGCGGTACCGGGAGATGCAGGCCGCCCATATGGAGGCGGAGATCACCTGCCACCTGGAGACGGAGAACCGCACGTTCACCGTGTCCTGCGACTGGACCCCCACCGGCGCCGGGACCACCGTTACAGGCCCTGAGGACCTGGCGGGGCTGACGGCCTCCGTCAGCGGAGAGGATCTGACGGTGTCCTATGACGGGGCGGCTTTGTCCGCCGGAAGTCTGCGGGACGTGGCCCCGGCCAACTGCCTGCCGTGGCTGCTGCGGGCCATGGAGGAGGGGTATCTGGTGGACGCGGGGCAGGAGACCCTGGAGGGGCTTGACTGCCTGCGCCTGGCCCTGGACACCACCGCCCCCGGCGGCAAGGTGCTGTGCACCGTTTGGCTGGGCGGGGACGGGGCCCCGCTGTATGCCGAGTTTTCTCAGGACAGCCGCGTGGTGCTGACGGCCCGGCTGCTGTCCTTTACTTCAGAATAAAGAGAGGCTATCATCATGGAATCCACATTAAAGAGAACCTGGGCGGAGATCGACCTGGACGCTCTGGCCCACAACTATGGCCGCCTGCGGCAGCATATCGGGCCGAAGGTCCGCTTCCTGGGCGTGGTGAAGGCCGACGCCTACGGCCACGGGGCCGTGCAGGTGGCCCGGACCCTCCAGGAGCTGGGGGCCGACTATCTGGCGGTGTCCAGCATCGACGAGGCCATGGAGCTGCGGGCCAACGGCGTGACCATGCCGGTGCTGATCCTGGGCCACACCCCCAAGGAGCAGGTGGGGCGGCTGATAGAGCACCACATTACCCAGGCCGTGACCTGCAAGGCCAAGGCCCTGGAATACAGCCGGGAGGCCGCGGCCCTGGGCGGGACCCTGAAAATCCACATCAAGGTGGACACCGGCATGTCCCGGCTGGGCTACCTCTGCGACGGCAGTCACTTTGACGGCGGCGTGGAGGGCATCTGTGAGGCCTGCGGCTTGCCGGGGCTGGAGGCGGAGGGCATCTTCACCCACTTCGCCGTGGCCGACGAGCAGGACCAGGAGAGCCAGGCCTATACCCGGCGGCAGTTTGACCTGTTCTGCCGGGTGATCCGGGCGGTGGAGGAAAAGCGAGGGGTGCGGTTCCCCCTGCGCCACTGCGCCAACACCGGGGCCACCGCCTGCTATCCGGAGATGCACCTGGACATGGTGCGGCCGGGTCTGCTGCTGTACGGCTATGGCGAGTTTGCCCAGGGGCTGGACCTGCGGCCGGTGATGACCCTGAAAACCACCATCAGCACCACCAAGACCTATGAGCCGGGCACCTCCGTCAGCTATGGGCGGCTGTTCACCACCCAGCGGCGCACCCGCATGGGCGTGGTGCCCTACGGCTATGCCGACGGGTTCTTCCGGTGCCTGTCCGACCGGTGCAGCCTGATGACCGCCAAGGGGCCCGCGCCCCAGCGGGGCCGCATCTGCATGGATATGTCCATGATCGACCTGACGGACCTGCCGGGGGTGGACGTGGGGGACGAGGTGGAGATCTTCGGGCCCCGCAACCCGGTGGAGGTCATGGCCGCCCAGGCGGGGACCATCCCCTATGAGCTGACCTGCGCCGTCAGCAAGCGGGTGCCCCGGGTGTATTTACAGAACGGACAGGTGACGGAGCGGGAGCTGCTGCTGCGGTTCTGACGCACGCCGCCGCCTGCCGCCCCATAGAATGAAGCGGGGCGGGAAAACCGGGTATAAATCCCCGGGCTGCGTGGGAGAATGAAAGTGACCCGTTTTTTCCGGGTACTTCTTCCGGCGGAGTGTGAACGTTTGTGGATACGAATGTCAAGCGCGGCGAAATTTATTATGCCGACCTGAGCCCGGTGGTAGGCAGCGAGCAGGGGGGTGTGCGCCCGGTGCTGATCGTGCAGAACGACACCGGCAACCGCCACAGCCCCACCGTCATTGCGGCGGCCATCACCTCCCAGATGGGCAAGGCCAAGCTGCCCACCCACATTGAGGTGGCGGCCCAGTGCTGCGGTCTGCCCAAGGATTCCGTGATCCTGCTGGAGCAGATCCGCACCCTGGACAAACGCCGCCTGCGGGAGCGGATGGGCCGGGTGGACGGCGCGGTGATGGAGCGGGTGGACGACGCCATTGCGGTGAGCTTCGGCCTGCCCCGCAGCAGATTGGTATAGCGGCCCGGCGGAGGGTACATAACCTTCCCCAGGCAGGAGCTCCCCCGGGAGAGGCATTTGTCTCTCCTGGGGGAGCTTTTTTGCCTTGACGGGGCCGCCTGGGCATGGTATCATAAGGTTTACAGAACATAAACAAAGGAGGCATGACCATGTATGAAGCATTTCGGGAGGCGCCGCAGTCCAAAAAGGACCGCAGCCGCCTGAAGCTGGGGCTGTGGATCACCCTGGCGGCAGTGCTGCTGGCGCTAACGGCCACGCCGCTTGTGTGGGCGTCCCGGCAGAGCGCGGGATACCGCCGGTATATGGACGCTCTGAACGGCAGCGTGCTGTATGCCCGGGAACATGACGGCGTGTGGCTGGAGCGGGCCGGCAGCCGCGTCCACTATCCTCAGCTGGCCGGGGCCGGTATCAGCGAAAAGCTCCGGCAGGCCGGAATGGGAAAGCGCCAGCAGGAGCTGCCGGAGGGAGAGGGTGTGACCCTGGACTTCGGCGACGGCAGTCTTCTGCGGCTGTGGGAGGTGCCGATCCGGGGCGGCTATACCCCTGAGGAGACCTTCGGCGTGTTCGTGGCTTATACCTATCCCGACGGAGAGACATACTGCTATGATACCGATAACCTGGGGTGGGACCGGGTGGTGGACAGCCTGCCCTCTGCCGGGTAAGGCGGGACGGGGCATCCCCGGCGGAGACTGTGCATACACTGGCACAGCCCCTGCCGGGGATGCTTTGATGGGGAGGCGCGCTGCATGACGTATCCTGTGTATATCGGGGACCGGGCCGCCGGGACCATGACGGTGACGGCGGCGGGGGAGGACCACCTGTTCGAGGTGATCTGCCATCCCCCGGAGCCGGGCCTGTGGCGGGTCTGGGTCCAGGGGGAGGGACAGCGGCTTTCACTGGGACTGCTGGAGGGCGGGCGTCTGCGCCGCCGGTTTTCCCGGCGGATCACCGGGCCGCTGGGGGCCATCCGGTGGGCCGGGGCGGAGTCCTGCGCCGCGAAGGACTCCCCGTGGCGGCCCGCCGGGCCGGAGGACTGCCCCCTGCCCCTGCCGCCGGGGAGTCTGTGCCGCCGGGAGGGGCGGCGGGTGCGGCTGGCCGCGCCCTATGACCGGGAGGGGCCGTTTCCCCTGACGGAGCTGTTCTGCCTGGCCCGGATCCGGGCCATGGACGGAGGCCTCTGGGCGGAATATCGCTTTGAGGACGGGTATCCTGTGCCGCCGGAGGAAAATTGAAATTTGCATATTCCGCCGCCATGTGCTATAATAAGCTGAACATTATCGCCATAGAGGAGGAATATGCCCATGAGATGTCCCTATTGCGGCTATCGCGAGAGCAAGGTGGTGGATTCCCGTCCCGCCGACGAGGGGGCCAGCATCCGCCGCCGGAGGGAGTGCCTGTCCTGCGAGAAGCGCTTCACCACCTATGAGACCGTGGAATATCTGCCCATGGTGGTGATCAAGAAGGACGGCAGCCGCCAGAGCTTCGACCGCAGCAAGGTGCTGCGGGGCATCCAGCGCTCCTGCGAAAAGCGCCCGGTGTCCGCGGCGGACATGGAGCGCATGGCCAGCGAGATCGAGCAGGAGCTGCAGAACTCCCTGGAGCGGGAGGTCAGCACCGTGGCTATCGGCGAAAAGGTCATGGAGAAGCTGAAAAAAGCCGACGAGGTGGCCTATGTCCGGTTCGCCTCGGTGTATCGCCAGTTCAAGGATATCAACACCTTCATGAGCGAGCTGAACAAGCTCCTGAGTGAGAAGTAAGGGCTACAGAATGTTCCGCAGGCTCAGGCGCTCCAGTTCGTCCAGCTGCTGCAGCTGCTGGCGCAGCTGGGCCAGCTCCGGCAGCAGGTCGTCCCCCTGCCGCAGGCGGCACAAGGTCCGGCAGCGGGTCAGCGTCACCTGGGCTGCGTCCAGGGTCTCGTGGTGGATGACCACATGGAGGAAGTCCTGGGCCGACTCCCAGTCGGCGGACAGGGCGTCCATGGCCTCCCGGGCCATGTCCCAGCGCTCCTGCTCCGCCAGCTGGGCGATCCGGTCCGCCTGGTCCATCCACCGGTTGGTCCGGCGGTTCAGAGCCGCCGCGTTGAGAATGCACAGGGCCAGCAGCACCGCCAGCACCAGTGAGGGCACGATCAGAAACCGCTTCATACGTCCTCCTTGGCCTGGCAGATCACGTTGCCCCCCTGGTCCAGGGACAGGAGAAACACCTGAGACGGGTCCGTCAAGTGCTCCCGCTTCAGCTGCTGCCGCAGCCACGCGTCGTCCACGTCCATTTTCTTCATATTGTCCCGCAGCAGCCGCCCGTCGTTGATCAGCAGCACCGGAAGAAGCTGCTCCGTGACGTTCAGGGACAGCTGACGGGGCGTTACCGGCTGGGCCTGGGACCGCAGAAGCACCGACACCTGGCCGCTGGTCTCCAGGACGGCGCACTGCACGTCCTTCAGGTCGGTGACCCCCTGGCCCCGCAGCTCCTCCAGAAGCTCGTCCACCGTCATGCGGTTGTGGCGCATGGCCCGCTGCTGGAGCTTCCCGTACCGGACGACGATGGCCGGTTCCCCGCAGATCAGGGACCGGAACCGCCCGCTGCGGAAGCTGATATAGCTTAAAAGCGTGGTCAGGGCCAGCAGGGTCAGAATGGGCACCACGCCGTTGATCAGCGGCGAGTCGAAGTCCTGCATGGGCACCGACGCCAGGTCCGACAGCAGCATGGTCAGCACCAGCTCAATGGGCTCCAGCTCGCCGATCTGGCGCTTGCCGGTCAGGCGCAGCCCCGCGATCAGCAGCAGATACAGGATGATGGTGCGGAAAAAAGCAGTGGCCATGAGCATTCCCCCTTCTATGGCCAGTATGCGCCGATGAGAGAAAGTTATACCGAGGCAACCGGCCCCAGGCCGTTTGATATACAGAACGCAGAACCGGAGAAAGGAGGTACCCCGGGAAAATCCCATACCAAGCGCCATGTGCCTGCCCTTCCGGCAGGATAACGAGGAGGAGAGAGGATCGAACCTTCGGCGGGAGCTCTCCCGCGCCGTCCGGGCGCGCACGCAGCGGGCAAATATGCGGGTGACCGCAAAACAGAGACGCTGCGACCGGAAATCGAGGCAAATTGTCTGCGTATTTGTCCTCCCCATTATCAGAAATCAGGAGGAATCATCAATATGTGTGGAATCGTAGGATATGTTGGCCATCAGGAGGCCGCCCCCATTCTGCTGGACGGGCTGGAGCGGCTGGAATACCGGGGCTATGACTCCGCCGGTATCGCCGTGTGCGGCGATGGCGTGCTGCGCCTTTGCAAGAAAAAGGGCCGGGTGGCGGCTCTGCGGGAGCTGACCCATGACGGCGGGGACCTGCCCGGCACCCTGGGCATCGGACACACCCGCTGGGCCACCCACGGCGAGCCCAACGACGTCAACGCCCATCCCCATATGAGCCAGAGCGGCAAGTTCGCCGTGGTCCACAACGGCATCATCGAAAACTTCATCACCCTGAAGGAGGAGCTGCAGCAGAAGGGCTATGTGTTCCAGTCCGAGACGGACACGGAGGTGGTGGCCCAGCTGCTGGACTATTACTACAGCGATTGCGGCGACTTTTTCGAGGCCATGAACCGCCTGCTGCACGCGGTGGACGGGGCCTATGCCCTGGGCATTATCTGCGCCGACTATCCCGACCGGCTGGTGGCCGCCCGGAAGGACGCCCCCCTGCTGCTGGGCTTCGGCGATGGGGAGAACTTCATCGCCTCCGACGTGACGGCCCTGATCCGCCACACCCGGGACATCGCCTATATGGACGACGGGGAGCTGGCCATTCTGTCCCGCAGCGGCATCCGGGTATACGACCGCCAGCTGCGCCCGGTGGAGAAGAAGCACCACCATGTGGACTGGGAGGTGGACGCCGCCGAAAAGGGCGGCTACGCCCACTTCATGCTCAAGGAGATCATGGAGCAGCCCGCCGCCATCCGCAAGGCCACCGCTGCCCGGATCCAGGGGGGCCGCGTGGTGCTGCAGGACCTGACCATGACCCCGGAGCAGATCCGGGCCATGGGCCGCATCTACATCGTGGCCTGCGGCTCGTCCTACCACGTGGGCATGGTGGGCAAATATAACCTGGAGCGGATGCTGCGGCGCAGCGTGGAGGTGTGCCTGGCCTCCGAGTTCCGGTATGCCGACCCCATCGTGGGGGAGGGGGACCTGGTCATCGTCATCAGCCAGTCCGGCGAGACCCTGGACACCATGGCCGCCCTGCGGGAGGCCAAGAAGCGGGGCGCCCGCATTCTGTCCATCGTCAACGTGGTGGGCTCCTCCATCGCCCGGGAGTCCGACGACGTGCTGTATACCTGGGCCGGGCCGGAGATCGCCGTGGCCACCACCAAGGCCTACAGCACCCAGATGGCGGTGCTGAACCTGCTGGGCCTGTATTTCGGCGAGGTCATGGGCACCGTGGACTATGAGACCTACACCGCCATGGTCCGGGATATCCTGGCCCTGCCGGAGAAGCTGGAGCAGGTGCTGGCCCAGGCGGACCGGATCCGGGAGATGGCCAAGGATTTCGCCGGACGGGACGACGTGTTCTTCATCGGCCGGAACCTGGACTATGCCCTGAGCATGGAGGGCAGCCTGAAGCTCAAGGAGATCAGCTATATCCACTCCGAGGCCTACGCCTCCGGTGAGCTGAAGCACGGCACCATCTCCCTGATCGAGGAGGGAACGCCGGTCATCGCCCTGAGCACCTACGGGCCTCTGTTTGACAAGGCCATGAGCAACGTGGTGGAGGTCCAGGCCCGGGGCGCCAACGTCCTGGCCCTGACCACTGAGACCCACCGGGACGCCATGGCCGCCCGGACGCCCCGGGTGCTGACGGTGCCGGACGTGGAGCCTATGCTGCTGCCCCAGCTGGGGGTGGCTCCCCTGCAGCTGCTGGCGTACTACATCGCCCTGGAGCGGGGCTGCGACATCGACAAGCCCCGGAACCTGGCCAAGAGCGTCACCGTGGAGTAAAAATCGCAATACACCGAGGGAATTATGAACAACATCAGAATCGTACCCATGACGGCGGACCATCTGGACGCCCTGGAGCAGCTGGAGCGCACCTGCTTCTCCCGGCCCTGGTCCCGGAAGATGCTGGCCGAGGAGCTGGACAACCAATGCGCCGCCTTTTTAGTGGCGGAGGACGCCGCCACCGGCCAGGTGATCGGCTATGCCGGGCTGCTGGTGGCCGCCGACGAGGGGTACATCACCAATGTGGCGGTGTTTCCCCCGTATCGCCGCCGGGGCGCGGCGGGAAAGCTCCTGGACGTGTTCCTGCGCTTTGCCCGGGCCAACCATCTGGCGTTTTTGACCTTAGAGGTGCGGCCCAGCAACGCCGCCGCCATCGCCCTGTATACCCGGTTCGGCTTCCGGGAGGCCGGACGCCGCCGGAACTACTATGACCTGCCCAAGGAGGACGCCCTGATCCTGACCCGGACCTTTGAGGAGGATGACCAGTGAATATTTTAGCATTTGAATCCTCCTGCGACGAGACCGCTGCGGCGGTGGTGCGGGACGGGCGGACGGTGCTGTCGGATGCCATTTTGTCCCAGGCGGATATGCACGCGCTGTATGGCGGCGTGGTGCCGGAGATCGCCTCCCGGAAGCACGTGGAGGCCATTGCCGGGCTGTCGGACCAGGCGCTGCGGGAGGCGGGCCTGACCCGGCGGGACATTGACGCCGTGGCCGTGACCTACGCCCCGGGCCTTATCGGCGCGGTGCTGGTGGGGGTCAGCTTCGCCAAGTCCGCCGCCTATGCCCTGGGGGTGCCCCTGATTCCGGTGCACCACGTCCGGGGCCACATCGCCGCCAATTATCTGGCCTTTCCGGAGCTGGAGCCGCCGTTTCTGGCCCTGGCCATGTCCGGCGGCAACACCCTGATCGTGGACGTGAAGGGCTACACGGATATGGAGGTCCTGGGTGCCACCCGGGACGACGCGGCAGGGGAGTGCTTCGACAAGGCCGCCCGGGTGCTGGGCCTGCCGTACCCCGGCGGGGAGCCCATGGACCAGCTGGCCGCCCGGTCACCGGGCGGGAAATACGTCCTGCCCCGGGCCCATGTGGAGAGTGCGCCCCTGGACATGAGCTTCTCGGGCCTGAAAACCGCCGTGGTGAACCTGGCCCACAACGCCCAGCAGAAGGGGGAGCCTCTGGACGCCGCCGCCCTGGCCCATGACTTCAACCAGGCGGTGTCCGACGAGCTGGTGCCCCGGGCCATGGAGGCCGCCCGTCTCCGGGGCCGCCGGTGCATCGTGGCCGCCGGAGGGGTGGCCGCCAACACCATCATCCGGGGAGACCTGGAGAGGGCCTGTGAAAAGGCCGGGTACCGCCTGTACCTGCCGCCCCTGCGGCTGTGCGGCGACAACGGCGCCATGATCGGGGCCCAGGGATACTATGAGTATCTGGCGGGCCGCCGGGCGGGGCTGGACCTGAACGCCTACGCCACCATGGAGCTGGACGACATCTTCTATTGAGAAAAAGCGCCCCCGGCGGATTTCCGCCGGGGGCGCTTTGCACGGATCTGCCTGTTTCGTTTTGTCCCGCTTCCGCCCGGGACAAAACCGGCCCTGCCCGGGACGTCCCTCTTTGTCCCGGGACGGCTTCCCCCGGATTGACGGCGGGGCGGCGGGTGTGTTATACTGGGGGCAAATCCAATTTACGGAGGGAAACCATCATGGAAGTTACCCAGCGTTTTCTGAAATATGTGTCCTTCGACACCACCTCCAGCGAGACGTCGGACACCGTCCCCACCACCGACCACCAGAAGGTTCTGGGCCGGTATCTGGCCCAGGAGCTGGCAGAGCTGGGCCTGGAGGGGGCCCACATGGACGACAACGGCTATGTGTATGCCCTGCTGCCCGCCACCCCCGGGTGCCAGGCTCCGGCCCTGGGCCTCATCGCCCACATGGACACCTCCCCCGCCGTCAGCGGGGCGGACATCCATCCGGAGATCGTCACCTATCAGGGCGGGGACCTGCCCTTGAAGAAGGCCGGGAGCCTGAAGGTGAAGGACTTCCCCTTCCTGGAGCGGTACATCGGCCAGGAGCTGATCGTCACCGACGGCACCACCCTGCTGGGAGCCGACGACAAGGCCGGCGTGGCGGAGATCGTCACCGCCTGCGAATACCTGCTGGCCCATCCGGAGGTCCCGCACCGGGCCATCGCCGTGTGCTTCACCCCCGACGAGGAGGTGGGCAAGGGCGCCGATCACTTTGATCCGGAAAAGTTCCCCGCCCAGGCGGCCTACACCGTGGACGGCGGCGAGCTGGGGGAGATCGAGTACGAGAACTTCAATGCCGCCGCCGTGACCCTGACGGTGGAGGGCGTGAACATCCATCCCGGCTCCGCCAAGAACAAGATGAAAAATGCCATCCTGCTGGCCAACCAGTTCATCTCCCTGCTGCCTGCGGCGGAGGCTCCCGCCCACACGGAGGGCTACGAGGGCTTCTACCATGTGACGGACCTGGCCGGAAACGAGAGCCAGGTGGTGCTGCACGCCATCATCCGGGACCACGACCTGGAGAAGTTCAACGCCCGGAAGGCCTTTGTGGAGCGGCTGACCGCCTATCTGAACGATCAGTGGGGCCAGGGCACCTTCCGCCTGGACATGAAGGACAGCTATTACAACATGAAGGAGAAGATCCGGCCCCATATGGAGCTGATCGAAAACGCCAAGGCCGCCATGGAGGCCGTGGGCGTGGAGCCGGTAATCGTTCCCATCCGGGGCGGCACCGACGGGGCGCGGCTCTCCTGGGAGCGGGACATTCCCTGCCCCAACCTGTGCACCGGCGGTGCAAACTTCCACGGCGTCCATGAGTTCATCCCCGTGCCGTCCATGGAAAAGATGGTGCAGGTGCTGGTGGAGCTGGTGAAGGCGTAAAACACTTTGTTCAAAAAGGGCTTTGCTCTTTTGGGACAGTTAATCATGCCCGGCGGCTTTTGCCGCCGGGCATGATTTTTACTTTTCGATGACCACCTTGTCGTCCTTCAGACGGACGTGGGCGGTGTCGCCGGACTTCAGCTGACCATCCAGCATCTGTTCGGCCACCACGTCCTCCACTTCATTCTGGAGGGTGCGGCGCAGGGGACGGGCGCCGTAGCGGGAATCGAAGCCGTCCTTGGCCAGAGCGGCCACGGCATCGTCGTCCGCCTGGAGGGTGATGCCCTGGGCGGCCATGCGGCTGCCGATGGTATCCAGCATCCGGCGGGCGATGCTGCGGATGTTCTCCTCCGTCAGCTGGTGGAACACGATGATCTCGTCGATACGGTTCAGGAACTCCGGACGGAAGGTCTGGCGCAGCTCCGCCATAACGGCGTCCTTGATGCGTGCAAACCGCTCCTCCTCGGTGCGCTTGGCCGCCTCACCGCTGCCGTCAAAGCCCAGAGGCGTGTCGGCGGCGGTAATATTCTTGGCCCCCACGTTGGAGGTCATGACGATGATGGTGTTCTTGAAGTCCACCCGGCGGCCCTGGGAGTCGGTGACAATGCCATCCTCCAGAATTTGCAGCAGGATGTTCCACACATCGGGGTGGGCCTTCTCGATCTCGTCGAACAGCACCACGGAATAGGGCTTACGGCGCACCTTTTCCGTCAGCTGGCCGCCCTCCTCGTGACCCACGTATCCGGGAGGCGAACCCACCAGACGGGACACCGTGTGCTTCTCCATGTACTCGGACATGTCGATGCGGATCATGGCATTCTCGTCGCCGAACATGGCCTCGGCCAGGGTCTTGCACAGCTCGGTCTTGCCAACGCCAGTGGGGCCCAGGAACAGGAAGGAGCCGATGGGCCGCTTGGGATCCTTCAGACCCACACGGCTGCGGCGGATGGCCTTGGCCACGGCGGCCACGGCCTCGTCCTGGCCCACCACCCGCTCATGCAGGACCTTCTCCAGCTGCAGCAGCCGCTGGCTTTCGTCTTCCGTCAGGCGGGTGACGGGAATGCCGGTCCAGCCGGCCACCACCTTGGCGATGTCGTCCTCGGTGACGGTGCCGCGGTTGGCGGACATCTGCTTGTGCCACTTGTCGCGCTCAATTTCCACCTGCTCCTGATAGTCCTTCTCGATATCCCGCAGCTGGGCGGCCTTCTCGAAGTCCTGGGCGGTGACGGCCTCCTCCTTCTCCCGGTGCAGGGCGGCGATCTTCTCCTCCAGATCCTTCAGATCGGGGGAGGCGGACTCGGCGGACATACGCACCTGGCTGGCGGCCTCGTCCATCAGGTCGATGGCCTTGTCCGGCAGGAAACGGTCGTTGATATACCGGCGGGACAGCCGCACGGCGGCCTCCAGGGCCCCGTCGGTGATGGTCAGGTGATGGTGGGCCTCATACTTGTCCCGCAAGCCCTTCAGGATCTCCAGCGTGGCCTCGGGAGAGGGCTCGCCCACGGTGATGGGCTGGAACCGGCGCTCCAGGGCGGCGTCCTTCTCAATGTACTTGCGGTACTCGTTGAGGGTGGTGGCGCCGATGACCCGGATCTCGCCCCGGGACAGAGCAGGCTTGAGGATGTTGGCGGCGTCCACCGCGCCCTCGGCGGAGCCTGCGCCCACGATGGTGTGCAGCTCGTCGATGAACAGGATGACGTTGCCGGCCTTCTTCACCTCGTTGATGGTGTTCTTGATGCGCTCCTCAAACTCGCCCCGGTACTTGGTACCGGCCACCATGCCGGACAGGTCCAGGGACAGGACCCGCTTGTCCAGCAGGTCCTCGGGCACGTCGGCGGCCACGATGCGCTGGGCCAGGCCCTCGGCGATGGCGGTTTTGCCCACGCCGGGCTCACCGATCAGCACGGGGTTGTTCTTGGTGCGGCGGGACAGGATCTGGATGACCCGGGCGATCTCCTTTTCCCGGCCGATGACAGGGTCCAGCTTCCCGCTGCGGGCGGCCTCGGTCAAATCGCGGGTAAACTCCGCCAGAGCGCCGCCCTTCTTGCCGTCCTCCCGGGAGGGAGCGGCGGAATTGCCGCCTGCGGCGGCTGCGGCCCGGGGCGCTTCGTTGATCTTTTTCACCACGGCGCTGTACAGCTTCTTGGGGTCGATGCCCACGGTGCGCAGCACCCGGATGGCCATATTGTTGCCCTCACGCAGCAGGCCCATCAGCAGATGCTCGGTACCAATGTAGCCCGCGCCGGTGCGGGACGCTTCGGACACGGCCAGCTCCACGGCGCTCTTGGCCCGGGGGGTCAGCCCCTGGGAGGGAGCCGCGCCGGAAAGGCCGGTGCCCACGCTGCGATGCAGCACATCGCAGATCATATCATCGGTGAGGCCCGCTTCCTCCAGGACGCGGTGGGCAATGCCCTCCTCCTCACGCATCAGGCCCAGCAGCAGGTGCTCGCTGCCCACATAGCCGTGGCCCATTTCCTCGGCGGCCTCCTGGGCCAGCCGCAGGGATTCCTCCGCACGGGGGGTGAATTTATTTTCCATCATAGTTTACACTTCCTTTCGGTTGATCGGCGTAACGCTTACGCCTGGGGCAGGGACCGCAGCTGGTCCCGGAGCTTAGCGGCTTCCTCGAAGTTCTCGGTTTCCACGGCGTGGCGCAGCTGGGTCTCCAGGGCGTTGCGCTGGCGCTGGCGGCTGAGCTTCTCCCGCTCATCGCCCTGGACCAGGTTGTCCTCCCGGGGCTCCTCCGCCGCGCGGCGGGCCTGCTGGGTCACGTCCACGGGTTCCGGGAACTCCGTCAGCAGGCGGCTACCGAAGCCGCCCAGCAGGGGCTCCAGCATCCGGAAGGGACGGGTGAAGAAATCGTCATCGTCCCAGAAGCTGCTCATCATGGGGCGGCGCATATCCTGCACCAGGCCCAGCTGACGGGCGCATTCGGGGCACAGATGGCTCTCCATGACCCGGCCGTTGATGTTGCTCTTATAGTAAAACGTTGCTTCGTTCTTTCCGCAGTTCTGACATTTCATAATGATTGCCTCCTTATTGAAAACTCAAACCAGGTGGATCAGCACCTGCTTGAAAATACTGGCCCGGAGATCGTCCCGCCGGTCCTTGGGAACGGAGCGGAGGGAATTGTCGGACACGGCCCACAGAAGGGTCTGCGCCACGTTCCGCTCCACCGCCTGGGATTGGACCAGGTTTGAAAGAATGGCCCGGGCGCTGGCCAGGTCCAGCGTATCGCCCACGGAGTTGATGACGTGCATCAAAAGCGTGTGGCGATCCACCTGCACCCGGGTGATGCGGATGTAGCCCCCGCCGCCCCGGCGCGACTCCACAATGTAGCCGTGCTCCGGAGAAAACCGGGTGGACATCACATAATTGATCTGGCTGGGGACGCAGCCAAAGCGTTGGGCCAGGTCGCTGCGCTGCAGCTCCAGAACCCCGTTGGCCTCCTCCAGCTCCGCCTGGATGAACCGGGCGATCATATCCGATGTACCCAAGCCCTTCACTTCCTTTCTGTTTCGATTCGGTCTATCTGACTTTGCCTTTCTTTGACCTTTGGCTATAGTATACCACCGGGTTTCAAAATGTCAATAGGATATTTTGACTTTCTTTGACCTTTTCTGTAAACAAATTGTAAACGAGAAAACCGCCCCTGCGGAGGCAGGCGGCGGGGAGACTGTCGAAAAACTCGGAGATTTTCCGCCATCGGAAAGGAAGATAGTTACGAAAGAAACCCATCAGGGGTGTCTTTCGTTTGCAATCACAGGTTTTTCAGAACTTTTTAAGTTCTGAAAAACCGCACTCAGCTTGTCAAAAAGGCTTTTTTGACAAGCTGAGAATTATTTCAGGGTGCTGCTGTTGTTCAGCACACCGGTGCTGTACAGAAACAGCACGTCCTGATCGGTGAAGGTCAGATAACGGCCCAGCTGGGTGGGGGACAGATAGCGGATATCCACCAGAGTGACCCTGCTGTAGCCCTCCAGCAGCAACGGGGCCAGGCTGGAGGCGAAGGAATCCCGGAAGATCACCAGCTCCCGGTCCGTCCGGGCGTTGGGACTCTCCACCGTCAGCAGGGACACGGACCCGGACAGAAACAGCTCATACGGGTCGCTGCCCCGGGCCTTTTCCAGGTCGTACACCGGGCCTTCCCCGCCGGTCTCATAATTGGTGACCCGGCAGGCGGCGATGGTGTCGTTGGTGAGATAGCGCAGGGTCTCCCCGGCCAGGGGCAGGGCCGCGTACCCGGAATACACCCCATAGAAGGGGCGGTCCAGGGTCACCTCCGTGTAATCCGCGGCGGCGTCCGCCCCCATGGCGGCGGCCAGATACCGGGCCGCGGCAGGAAGCCGCTCCTGCCGCCAGTGGGTGTCGGTGCGGTAATAGTCCTCCAGGGTCAGCCGGTCAAACAGGTCGATATACGTCATCTCCGGCGTGCCCTCCCGCAGCCGGGACACCAAGGCGTCATAGTCCATGGCCGGGCGGCCGGAGGCCGGGGCCAGGAAATACCCCTTGTCCGGGATCACGGAGAGATAGACGTTGGCCTCCGTCCCGGCCAGATAGGTGTCGTACACATACTGGAAGCGCTGGGCGGCCCGGTCCACGGAACCGGTGTTCAGGGGGAAGTCCAGCTTGGCGGCATAGCCCCCGGAGAGATACACCCCGTCCACGTCCCGCTGGCCCAGCAGGTCATAGGACACCAGGGAGCGCAGGGTACGGAACTGCTCCCGCAGGGGGAACTGGTCGGCGGCGGCGTGCTCCAGCTTGCCGGCATACTGGCCGGACAGGAAGCCGGAGACGGTAAGCTCCGGCCACTGGGCCAGGGGGCGGCGCTCCGCCTGGGACACGTCCCCCGGGGTCCGCAGCAGGCCCCACAGGCCGAAGCCCGCCAGAAAGCCCGCCAGCAGGCACACGGTGATGATTTGCTTGGTCTTCATGTGCACCTCCTCAGAACCGGAAATACAGGAAGGGATTGGCGGAGCCGCTGACCAGAAACGCCGTGCACACCGCCAGCAGGGCCAGCAGCGCCGCAGGCTCCAGCGCGTCCAGCACCCGCCCGGCCCGTCCGGCGGCGATCCGGCGGCACAGGGCGGCAGGCAGCGGCGTGGAGCCAAGGGCAGCGATCAGCAGCACCGGGGCATAGCTGCGCAGATAGTAGAGGGCGCCGCTGTCCCACAGGGGCAGGCCCCCCAGGCCCAGCAGGCCCCCGGCAGTCCCCAGGGCGGCGGGGACAGACGCGGCATCAAACAGCACGAAGCTGAAAAGCGCCGCCAGCAGCACATACACATGGCCCAGCAGCGGGACACGCTTCAGCCACCGGCCCAGAAACAGCTTTTCCAGCAGCAGGAACGCGGCAAAATACAGGCCCCAGGCCACGAAGTTCCAGGCGGCCCCGTGCCACAGGCCCGTCAGGCCCCACACGATCACCAGGTTCCGCACCCAGCGTCCCAGCCGCACCCGGTTGCCGCCCAGGGGGATATACACATAGTCCCGGAACCAGGACCCCAGACTGATGTGCCAGCGCCGCCAGAATTCCGTGAGACTGCCGGACACAAAGGGATAGCGGAAGTTCTCGGCAAAGCGGAAGCCCATGATGCGGCCCAGGCCGATGGCCATGTCGCTGTAGCCGGAGAAGTCGAAGTACACATGGAGCATATACGCCGCGGCGTACAGCCAGGTCAGTAGCACCGTTTTCTGCCCGCTCTGCTGATACACCGTCACCAGCTCATACAGGACGTTGGCAAGCAGTACCTTTTTCCCCAGGCCCAGCACAAAGCGGCGGGCCCCCAGAGCCGCGTCCTGCACCGTGTGGGTGCGGCTTCGCAGCTGGGGGGCCACGTCGGCGTAGCGGACGATGGGGCCCGCCACCAGCTGGGGGTACATGGCGATATACGCCGCCAGGTCAATGAGGTTCCGCTGGGCCGGGGCGTCCCCCCGGTACACGTCGATGACATAGCTGAGGATCTGGAAGGTATAGAAGCTGATGCCGATGGGCAGGGCCATCCGCAGCAGAGGCACCGACAGGCCGGTGACGGCGTTGAAGCCGGAGATCAGGAAGTCGGCATACTTACAGTAGGCCAGCATCCCCAGGCTCAGCACGGCGGACAGGGTCAGCAGCAGCCGCTTCCGCCGGGGATACCGCTCCATGAGCCGGGCGGCGGCATAGCCCTGTAAAATGGCGGCGGCCATAAACAGCACAAATCGGGGCTCGCCCCAGGCGTAGAACACCAGACTGCACAGCAGCAGCGCGGCGTTTTTCAGCCGCCGGGGGACCAGGAAGTAAAGCCCCAGGGCGCAGGGAAGAAAATAAAAGAGAAACGGCAGACTGGAAAACAGCATGGCTGCGGCGGATTACTGGAGGGGCTCGTCGCAGGCGGTCTGAACGCCGGTGTAGGTGGCGGTCATGGTGTTGACAAAGTCGTCCACCAGGTCGTCGGCGCCGAACAGCGCCACTACATACTCGCCATAGGTGAGGACCACCAGCTTGTCAGGGAAGCCGCACATCCACTGGGTGTTCTGGACATTCTGGCGCAGAGCGTCGGCCACAGCGGAGACGTCGCCGCTGTTTTTCACATGGAACGCGCCGCAGGTAAAGCTGTTGGCGTTCATCATGTGGGTCAGCGACGCGGCGTCGTCAATGAGATCGGCCTTGTCGGCGGGGAAGTGCAGCATATAGTCCAGATTGTCGGCATCGTCCACCGGGAAAGCGCCGGGGGCGTTGTCTACGGGGTTATCCAGGCTGCCGCCCACCACGGAGAACTTCTCGCTTTCGGGATAGGCGTTCCACACGGCGGTCAGCAGGTCCACGGCGCTGACGGGGAAGCCGCCGTTGACGTCGCCGCCCTTCTGGGAGGAGCAAGCCGCCAGGGACAGGACCATCACCAGGGCCAGCAGCATAGTGAGAAACTTTTTCATACTAAAAATACTCCTTTGTTATCGTTTTCAAAAGCCATCCGTGCATTTTTGAAGGGCTATTGGCAATGCATCATATCATATTCCCGGCGAAAAGGCAAGCCAGGACGCAAAGATTTTATCAAAAAGGTGTCCCCCACCCCTGTGCTCCCCCATACTTTACAAATCCTTTACTTGACGCAGGGGGCCGGGCCTGGTATAATATTTCCAATCGAATACCGCTGTGAGGGAGTAATTCCGCCCCGCTTTGGGGTTAGGCAGTTTCGTCAAAACGGCGCTTCTGCGCCCGGACTGCTTTGAAAGAATGAGACTCATGCATAGGCCTTGCCTGTGCATGAGTCTTTTATTTTCCTCCGGCGGGTATGATCCTACTATAAGGAGTGAAGCGTATGCACAAGGAGTACAACCAATCCCCCCGGCCGGGGCGGGGGGACTGCCGTTTATTGTTCGTTGGCGATCTTCTCCTCCGTTTCCCGGAGGATGGCCTGCCGCAGGCGGGTCAGATAGGGGGACCAGGCGGCGTTTTCCATGGCGTAGGTGCGGTTCAGGTCGTATTCCCGAGGCTCCCAGGTGTCGATGGGGGACTCGTTGTGCTGGATCACGGCCTCAAATTTGTCCAGGGCCTTATAGATGCGGGACTCCGGAGTCTCCTGGGCGGCCATCTCCCGGTACAGGGCGCGCATCTCCGTTCCATAAGGGGCGGGCAGGGTGTCCACCCACTCATGCAGCAGCCGCTCCTCCCGTACCTCGTCCTCCGCCGTTTTGCGGAAGGTGGGGATATCGCCGGTGAAGCACTCCCCCAGGTCGTGGATCAGGCACATGCGGATGACCCGGTCCATATCCGCCTGCGGAAACTCGTCCCGCAGCCAGAAGGCCATCAGGGCGATGCGCCAGCTGTGCTCTGCCACGCTTTCCGGGCGGCGGTGAGAGGTGCAGCAGTGGCGGGTGGTGTCCTTCAGCCGCTCCGCTGTGTGCAGAGCGGCCAGCAGATCGGTGGGATTCATGGCGGACCTCCTTACCTCAGATCTCTGCCCACTGGACCGGGGAGCCGTGCTCCCGCAGCAGGTCCAGCAGGTCCCGGGTGGACAGCCACACGGTGGCGGTGTTGTCGTTGGGGTGAACGCCGATGCGGCCTCCCTCGAAATCCCGGTCCAGATAGAACTGCACCGACCGGTCCGGATCGTTCAGCAGGCCCAGAGGCGTCACGGACCCGGGGGCCAGGTGCAGCCGGGCCATCAGGTCCTCTGGGGAGGCGAAGCTCAGCCGGGTAGTGCCGTGGCGGCGCTGAAACTCCTTCAGGTCTACCCGCTTGTCGTGGCGGATGGTGATGAGATAGTAATTCTGCTTTTTGGCGTCCCGGACGAAGATGTTCTTGGCATCGTCCTCCGGATACGGCATATCCACGGCGGCGCACTCCTCCATATTGAACACCGCCGGGTGCTCGGTGATCTCAAAGGCCACGCCCCGGGCCCGGAGATAGTCATAGGTTTCCTGCTTGGTCATGGGATGCTCCTCCTTGGATGCTCTGGCAATTTTGCTTTATTGTAGCAGAGGGCGGCAGCCATTGCAAGCCCGGGAAAAACTCCCGTCCGCCGGGGCGGCACATTTGTGCATTATGCGGATTCCCTTTCGGGGGAAATTGCCGTACAATGAATGGGAAAATATACAGGGAGAGAACCGGAATATGAGCATTATTTTCTTTGACATCGACGGCACCGTCATGGACCTGGACGGCACCATTCCCCCCTCCGCCGTGACGGCGGTGCGGCGGCTGCGCCAGGCGGGGCACCACTGCGTCATCAACACCGGGCGGCCCAGGCTTGCCCTGGACCCGCAGCTTATGGACATGGATTTTGACGGACTGGTGTGCTCCTGCGGCCAGTATATCCAGTTGGACGGGAAGATCATCCGCCATGTGGGCTTCGACCGGGAGACCAGCCGGAAAATCCTGGAGATCGGCCGCCGGTGCCGGGTGGATATGTACTTTGAGGAGGCGGAGCGCATCTGGTGCGACACCCCACACGGCGTCGTGAACCGGGAGCTGCGGGGTGCCATCGCCCGGCTGGAGGCCCGGGGCGTCCGGGTGGGACAGCCCGACGGAGACCCGGACTTCCACTTTGACAAGGTGTGCGTGCTGACGGCGCCGGACAGCCTCCGGGAGGAGTTCCTGGCGGAGGTGGCCCCCATGTGCCAGGTCATCGACCGGGGCAACATGCTGGAGCTGCCGGTGCGGGGGTATTCCAAGGCCTCCGGCTGCCTGGCGGTGGCCCAGGCCCTGGGTGAGGACCTGGCCGACTGCTATGCCATTGGCGACAGCGCCAACGACCTGGAGATGCTGCAATGCGTGGGACACCCGCTGGTGATGGGCAATGCCCCGGCCCGGGTGCAGGCGGTGGCGGAGTATGTCACCGGCACCCCGGCGGAGGACGGCCTGTACCACGCCATGGTCCACGCGGGCCTGCTGGCGGAATAACCGCCCTTTTCCCGACAACCGGATATATATCAAAGCCGCCCGGCGGGGGAGTTCCCCCCGCCGGGCGGCTATTTTTACACTCAAAGGGTGCCGGTGCGGCGCTTATATTTGTATATCCCCTTGCCGGAGGACGGAAAAAACGCCGCCCAGGATGGACGGCGTTTTTTCCGGAACAAAAAGAAGGAAAACAATAAAAGGGGAAATTGGCTGGATTTACTTGTGATCCACGGAATACATGTGCTCAATGAGGCACAGGATCTTATCGGAATAGCCGATCTCGTTATCGTACCAGGAGACCACCTTCACGAAGGTGTCGGTCAGGGCGATACCGGCCTTGGCGTCGAAAATAGAGGTGTGGGTGTTGCCCAGGAAGTCGGAGGACACCACGGGCTCGTCGGTGTAATCCAGAATGCCCTTCAGCTGGCCCTCGGCGGCCTCCTTCATGGCGTCGCAGATCTCGTCATAGCTGGCGGGCTTCTCCAGGTTCACAGTCAGGTCCACCACGGACACGTCCAGGGTGGGCACGCGCATGGACATACCGGTGAGCTTGCCGTTCAGGCTGGGGATCACCTTGCCCACGGCCTTGGCAGCGCCGGTGGAGCTGGGGATGATGTTGCCGGAAGCGGCGCGGCCGCCCCGCCAATCCTTCACGGACACACCGTCCACGGTTTTCTGGGTGGCGGTGGTGGAGTGAACGGTGGTCATCAGGCCGTCGGCAATGCCGAAGTTATCGTGCAGCACCTTGGCAATGGGGGCCAGGCAGTTGGTGGTGCAGCTGGCGTTGGACACGAAGGTCATATCGGAGGTGTAGCTGTCCTGGTTCACGCCCATAACGAACATGGGGGTGTCGTCCTTGGAGGGGGCGGACATGACCACATGCTTGGCGCCGGCCTCGATATGGCCCTTGGCCTTGTCCTTGGTCAGGAACAGACCGGTGGACTCGATGACGTACTCCGCGCCGATCTCCTTCCAGGGCAGGTTGGCGGGGTCACGCTCGGCGTACACGGGAATCACGTGGCCGTCCACGATGATGGAATTATCGCCGGAGGACACCTGGGCATTGATCCTGCCGTGCATGGTGTCATACTTCAGCATATAGGCCAGGTAATCGGCGGGACACAGGTCGTTGATGCCCACGATCTCGATCTCGGGGTGCTGCAGGCTGCAGCGCAGGACCATGCGGCCGATGCGGCCAAAACCATTGATGCCGACTTTGATGCTCATATAAACACAGCTTCCTCTCCGTAATGGAATATATCAAATGTATGGTACGTTTAGTATTATATGCGATGAATTCCAAAAATGCAAGACCCTTTTTAAAATTTTTCTGATTTTCCAGAATGCGACAAATATCTTGTGTTTTTCCTCTTTCTTTGATATAGTATGGTATAAATTTGCATGACAGACAGAACGTTCCGGGAATAAGCGTCGGGCTTTTCCGGAATCGTAAACAATAGTGGAAGGAGGCTGTATATCACATGGAATACAGCGAAGCCGAAAAGCAGATGCTCCGCGAGGTGCTGCCGGGGATTGCCGTCCAGCTGCGCGGGGCATTGGCCAATATACATGGGGCTCTGGGCCGCCTGGCTCCGGAGCGGCTGCGGGAGCAGGACACCGGAACGGACCGCAGCGCCGCCATTCTGTGCCAGAGCTATTACAAGATCCTTCGAGTGGTGAACAATCTGTCCGACGCCCCCATGCTGGCGGAGGACAAGCCCCTGGACACGGAGAACGTGGAGCTGGTGGAGCTGTTGGAGGGCCTGTGCCGCCAGGGGCAGGTCCTGGCGGAGCTGCTGGACCTGCGCCTGGTGTTCACCTGCCGGGACCGGGCCCACGTCATCGCCGCCAACCGGGAGCTGCTGGAGCGGCTGTTCTGGAACCTGGTGTCCAACGCCATGAAGTTCACGCCTTCCGGAGGGACCATCGAGGTATCCCTGCGGACGGGGCCGGAGTGCGTGCTGCTGTGCGTGAAGGACAGCGGCCCCGGCATTCCTCAGGACAAGCTGGAGCGTCTGTTTGACCGCTGGCAGCACAGCAATATGGACCTGCCGGTCCACGGGCTGGGCCTGGGCCTGCCCCTGTGCCGCCGCATTGCCCAGGGCCACGGCGGCAGCCTGGTGGTCTCCTCCCGGCAGGGGGAGGGCACCGCGGTGACGGTGCGCCTGCCGGACCGCCGCAGCGGCGTGACCCTGGTGCGCCAGCCGCTCTTCCACTATGCCGGCGGCTTCAACCCGGTGCTGGTGGAGCTGGCCGACGCCCTGCCGGTCCAGGCGTTCACCAGGAATTATATTGATTGAAGGATTGCCGTTTTTTCCCTGTTTTATGCATAGGAGGTCACACATGGAAGGAAAACGCGTATTGGTGGCCATGTCCGGCGGCGTGGACAGCAGCGCCGCCGCTCTGCTGCTGCGGCAGCAGGGGTACGAGTGCGACGGGGCCATGCTGCGGCTGTATAACGGCGAAAAGGCGGGGACCTGCTGCTCCGCCGACGACGCCGACGACGCCCGGTCTGTGGCCTATCGCCTGGGCATGAAGTTTTATGTGTTCAACGAGACGGAGCGCTTCGCCCGGGAGGTCATGGACCGGTTCGTGGCGGAATACTGCGCCGGACATACCCCCAACCCCTGCATCGACTGCAACCGCTGCCTGAAGTTCGGCGCGCTGCTGGACCGGGCCCTGGTGCTGGGGTATGACTACATCGCCACCGGCCACTATGCCCGGGTGGACCGGGACCCGGTCACGGGGCTGTATCGCCTGCTGCGGGGCCGGGACCGGCGGAAGGACCAGAGCTATGTGCTCTATCAGCTGACCCAGGGCCAACTGGCCCACCTGCTGCTGCCGGTGGGAGACTATGACAAGCCCGCCATCCGGGAAAGCGCCCGCCAGGCGGGGCTGCTGAACGCCGGCAAGGCCGACAGCCAGGACATCTGCTTTGTCCCCGACGGGGACTACACGGCGTTTTTGCAGGAATACGGCCATGTGACCCTGGAGCCCGGGAACTTTGTGGACCGGGAGGGCCGGGTGCTGGGCCGCCACCGGGGCCTTCCCTGCTACACCACCGGCCAGCGGAAGGGCCTGGGGGTGTCCGCCGGGAAGCACGTCTATGTGGTGCGGAAAAACGCCCGGGACAACACCATTCTGCTGGGGGATGACCGGGACCTGTTCACCGACCGTCTCACCGCCTGCCGGGTGAACTGGATCGCCGGGGCCGCCCCGGCGGGCTCCATCCGGGTCACCGCCAAGACCCGATACAGCCAGACGGAGGCCGAGGCCGCCGTGACCCCTCTGCCGGACGGGCGCATGGAGGTGGTCTTTGACCGGCCCCAGCGGGCCGTCACCGCCGGACAGGCGGTGGTGCTGTACGACGGGGACCAGGTGCTGGGCGGCGGCGTCATCGAGGACTGAGACAAAAGACTTGCGTTCCATATGAACAGCAATCCGGAGGCGCACCTTAAAGCGGTCAACGAGTATTGATCTTCGGAGTAACCTCAGATCGGAGGAGTGTTATGATCATTAACTGCGTATGGGAGCATAATGGCAATGACACCTTGCTTTATGCCACAAATTTTGTCGGTGCATATACCCGTGGCGAAAGCCTTGAAATCGCAAAGGCAAAGATGCCGCAGGAGATCGTTTCTTATTGCAGCTGGCTGGGCATGGAGGCCGAGGGCAAAGCGGAAATCGTGATCGTCGGAGAAAAACGCTCCGAGCTTACAATTTCGGATGCGGATTCCGATGTGCTTTTTGAAAGCGAACAAGCACAACTGACAATAGAAGAATATGAGGCGCTTAAAACCCTTGCGCTGAAGTCAGCAAAGGATTTCCTCGCATTGTACGAATCTATCCCGGATAAGGACGCAGCCGCCGCACCGGAACGCAAGACCTTTTACGGACAAGTTCCCCGCACGGCAAATGAAATGTACGAGCATACAAAGAATGTGAATACATATTATTTTGCGGAGATTGCTGTGGAGGCCGATCATGACGGCAACATATACGAATGCCGCAAGCGGGGATTTGAAGCGCTGGAATCTAACCCTGATTTTTTACAAAATGCCGTCACAGAAGGAAGCTATGGTGAGGATTGGTCACTGCGTAAAGTCCTGCGCCGCTTTATCTGGCATGACCGCATTCACGCAAAGGCAATGTATCGAATGGCGATAAAAGTGTTCGGGGCGGAGCATGTGGTAAATCCGTTTTGCTTTTGATTGGAGAAGACTATGGACATTGAATTTGTAAATCCGGGCGTTGATTATATGATTCAGCGGATGATGGACTTTCAGACCGAAGACGAATCAGCCTTTTGGTCTGAACCCCTATACCGTTTCTATCCGCAGCTTGATAAAGCCTATGCGATCAGTTTACCTTTCTCCGAAAGGAACGAATACATTGAGCGAACCATGCGAGCCGTTTATGCTAAGTTAGAAGATACGATCAATGAAAAGGTAGCTTTATATATTCGCCATTGGAACGCTTGTAAGCCACAGATTACAGCAGCTTTATCGGATGCTTTTGACGTGGATTGTGCTAACTTATTTAACGACATACGGTGCAATTTGAGCTTGAATCCCATTGAGCCGCGGTTTCTAAAAGAGCGCTGTTATGATACTTTCTATCTGAACAGCGAAAGAGGCGCGATCGGTGGTGGAATACACGAGATCATACATTTTGTTTGGTTCCATGTATGGAATCGGTTGTTCGGAGACAGTTACGATGAATATGAACGCCCATCACTCAAATGGATTTTGAGTGAAATGGTGGTTGAGTCTGTGATGAAGGATGAACGACTCAGTTCCATCAATCCCTACTTCCCCAGAGAGAACGGCGGCTGCGTCTACCCCTATTTCTTCGATATGGTGGTGGATGGCAAACCGATTTTGGACACGCTGGACACCATGTACCAGAGTCAGCGTATCGAGGATTTTATGCGGAATAGTTATGCTTATTGCAAAGAACATGAAGCAGCTATCAGAGAGCATATTCAAAATTCGGAGGGCGGCATCTTTGCCGAATAAAGCAGATCGCAGGCGGCCGATACAGGTCAGATTCTTTGTGGATTTTCATTGATGGCAGGGTTCGGTGAAGAAATTGCAATATTACAGTCTTAACAAAAAGAGACGGGCCGAGGCCCGTCTCCTTTTGCTTTTTCACGCACTTTCCCCGCCATAAAAACTCAAGGTTGACTTTTGCGGAAAATACGCTAAGATGGAGGGTAGAAAGGGTACCCAATTCTGTTAAAAGTGTGTAGGAGGTCACCTGATATGAAATTCTCCAGCAAGGTCCAGAAATGCGGCCTGTCCCCCATGCGGAAGTTCCATCCCTACGCCGTGACGGCGGAGGCCAAGGGCAGAAAGATCTATCACCTGAACATCGGCCAGCCGGACATCGAGACCCCCAAGGCGTATTTCGAGGCCGTGCGGCATTTTGACCTGCCGGTGCTGGAGTATGCCCCCTCCCCCGGCATGCCGGTGCTCATCGACGCCATCCGGCATTACTATGACAAGCTGGACATGCACTTCGACGCCGGGGATATTCTCATCACCAACGGCGGCTCCGAGGCCCTGCAGATCGCCTTCAACTGCATTCTCGACGACGGCGACGAGATCCTGATTCCCGAGCCCTTCTATCCCAACTACAACACCATGGTGTGCACCTGCGGCGCGTCCATCCACCCCATTCCCACCAGCCCCCATGAGGGTTATCGCTATGCCGACCGGGCCCGCATCGAGGCCGAGATCAATGAGCACACCCGGGCCATCGTCTGCACCAACCCCGGCAATCCCACCGGCGTAGTACTGACGCCGGAGGAAATGCGCATGCTGGTGGACGTGGCCAAGGAGCACGGCCTGTTCATCATCGGCGACGAGGCGTACCGGGAGTTTGTCTACGCCGGGGAGCCTCTGCAGTCCATGGGTCAGTTTGCGGACGCGGCGGAAAACGTCATCGTCATCGACACCGTGTCCAAACGGTTCTCCGCCTGCGGCGCCCGCATCGGCTGCCTGATCACCCGGAACCGGGAGCTGATGGCCCACGCCATGAAGTATGCCCAGTGCCGCCTGTCGGTGCCCACCCTGGACCAGGTGGCCTCCGCCGCCCTGTACGACGTGGGCCCGGAGTATTTTGCCGCCGTCCGGGAGGAGTATAAGCGCCGCCGGGATACGGTGATGCAGAAGCTCCAGGCCATCCCCGGCGTCATCTGCGAGTGTCCCAAGGGGGCGTTCTACGTCATGGCCCACCTGCCGGTGGACGACGCCGACACCTTCCAGCGCTGGCTGCTGGAGGAGTTCCAGGACAACGGCGACACCGTGATGTTCGCTCCGGGCGAGCCCTTCTATGCCACCCCCGGCCGGGGCCGCAGCGAGATCCGCATCGCCTATGTGCTCAAGCAGGAGGACCTGGAGCGGGCCATGGACCTGCTGGCCCTGGGCATCCGGGCCTATAACGCAAGATAAAGCATCCCGATACGCAAAAAATCTGTTGCTGCGAGTCGGCCCACGGGCTGGCTCGCAGCAGCTTTAGCCATAGCAGCGCATGGCTTGTGCCGGTCCGGCATCTGTACAGCGCCGGGCATGCTCGGAGATCGCTTCCTGCTTCTCCAAGGCGCACTGCCGTGAGTCCGTCCGCAGGCGGCTGCGGTCCTGCATCGGCTGTCCGACCTCTTTACAGGCGGGCTTTTTTGTAGTATTCTGGGTCATAGTTGACGCCTCCCTATTGATAGATTCCGTTTCCGGATGTCATGAATTATACATTCGGCGGGAAGCGGCGGCTATGTGGAATGGACGGGAACTTTTGCGATATCTTTGTGAAGGTATCACAAAGGAGAACCAGAAGAAGGAGCAGCTATGGACTTGAGCCATTTTGACCGATATCCCACTGTGGAGGAGCTTCTGAGGCTCCCGAGCTTCAGCTGCAGTCGAGTCTGCGGCGGCCATGCAGGACTTGACCGCCTTGTGCGGGGAGTCAACCTGACAGATACGCCGGACTATTCCCGCTGGCTCTCTGCCGGTGAACTGCTTATCACCACCGGCTTTTCCATTGCCGGGGATCAGCAGGCCGTTGATGCTCTGCTGCCCACGGCGGAACGCTGCGGACTGTCCGGCGTCTGCATTAAGGCCGGCAGATATCTGCCGGATGTTATGCCTGCCGGGCTGGTGGAGGCGGCAGACCGGCTGTCCCTTCCGCTGATCGCGCTTCCGGCACAGGCGAGATTTTCGGACCTGGCCAGCGCCGTGTCCCAGGAGATTGCCCGGCGGCAGATTCCGGCCGAGCAGGAACGGAGAGAAGCGCTGTGCCTTGCCCAGCTGCTGAGCGCTCCGCTTTCCGACAGCGCCGCCCTGCAAACGGCTCGGGAGCTGGACATAAACCCCGAACAGCCACACATGATCCTGCGCCTGCACATCGAGGCAGCCGCATCGGAAAAACGCCGCCTGATGCACGAGGCGGTTCACTGCTTCCGACAGGCAGGTGTCCAGGTCTGGGCCGCTGTGCTGGATGGAGAGTTGGTGATCCTGCTGGCGTGTGGGGATGATCCTGCCGCAGAGGAGAGATTTTCCCGTATAGCGAAGATATTCGCCGCCGGATGCCCGGAGAGAAGCTCCTGCGGCATCGGGCGGCCATATGCCGGAATCTGCGGGCTGCTCCGGGCCGATGACAGCGCCCGCACGGCGCTGCAAATGGCGCGTGCGCAGGGGATTTCCTGCCTGACGGATGACCCGGCAGGGGTGGTGCGGATGATTGGCAGCGATTCGCCGGAGGCGGCCATTGCCTCCTATGTCCGGGATCACCTGGCGCCGATTTTTTGCCAGGAGTCCGGGCGGCGGCGCGAACTGCTGGACACGCTGGAATGCTGGTTTGTCTGCTTCGGCAACCAGCGGCAGATGGCCCAGCTGATGCACCTGCACTACAACACGGTTGCCTATCGCCTGCATCAGCTGTGGGGCATACTTCCCGGCGGACAGCCCGAGGGCGATGCAAGACTGGCCCTGCAAACGGCGCTGTATCTTTACAGGCAGAGGCCGGATATCTGCAAGCGGTCATAATAAACCGTGCATAGCAGACAAATCAGGCTGCAGGGCTTTTGTCCTCAAAGAACGCACCGCCAGGTGCGTTCTTTTTTCACAGGCACATGCTCACCGGCCAGGCCAGCAGGACGGACACGGCGGCGTGGGCGGCCTTGGCCGCCAGATACGGCCCCATGGGCAGGTCCGTGCCGGACAGCACGGCGGCGGACTGCCCGTGGACCGACAGGCCGCCCCAGCCCAGCAGGCCCGCCGCCCACACGAAGCCCCGGCGGGTATGGGGCAGGGCCAGGATCCCCTGGGTCAGCTCCACCGCTCCCGACAGCACCGGGTGGCTCAGACCCGTGACCCGGCCCATTACCCGCAGCAGCACCAGAAAGAACACCACGAAGCCGCAGATGTACACCATGGTCCCGGCGGCGTCCCGCACGGCGGCGATCAGGGCCGGGACAAGGGGGGGACGGGCCGGGACAGAGCCGGGACGTTCCGACGGTTCCGCCGCCTGCCGGGGCAGGGCCAGGGCTATGACCAGCGCCGCCAGAATATGCACCCCCCACAGCAGCACCCCGGCCCGAAGGCTGCCGAAGCAGCCCAGCCCCGCCACCCCCAGGATAAACGCCGGGCCGCAGTTGTTGGAAAACAGCAGCAGGCGGCAGGCCTCCCGCCGGGAGATGCCGCCCCGGCGATACAGCTGGGCCACGGTGCGGGCCCCCACGGGATAGCTGCCCGTAAGACCCAGGAGAAAGGCCCTGGCTCCAGCCCGGCTGCACCCCAGCAGCCGGGCCAGAGGACCCAGAGCCGGGGACGCCCCGGCGTCCAGTGCCGTCAGCAGGCCCGACACCGCCAGAAATGGAAACAGCGCCGGGATCACCGACCCGGCGCACAGGGCCAGCCCATCCCGGACGGCCTGGGCTGCTTCCGCCGACCGGGCCAGCAGAAGCCCAAGAGCCGCCAGGCATGCCCAGGCCGCCAGCCTTCCCTTCATATCCCTCACCTCCATGGCCACTGTATGCGCCCCGGCGGTGGGACTTGCAAGTTTTTCCGGCGGCGCGCATAGGGTTTACGGAATCGGGAGAAAGGCGGTGGCGCGGCATGGAGAGAGGGTGGCTGACCCGGGCGGGCCAGGCGGCCATGGAGCGGCTGGACCTGCCGGGGGATATCCCGGCGGGGGTGCCGCATATGGAGCTGATAGGCGAGCGGGAGTTTTTCATGTGCCGGCACCGGGGGGTGCTGTCCTACAGCACGGAAACCGTGGAGATCGGCGGCGGGAGCCTGACGGTGCGGGTGATCGGCACGGAGCTGCAGCTGGTGGCCATGACGGAGGAGGAGCTGCGGCTGCGGGGCCGCATCGCCGCGGTGGAGCTGCGGCCGGGAGGCGGCCATGTATAAGGCGGCGGTGAACTTCCTGCGGGGCCAGGTGCTGGTCCATATCGAAAGCGGCTGCCCGGAGCGGGTGGTGAACCTGTGCGCTGGGGCGGAGGTGCCCTTCTGGGACGTACAGTGGCTCTCGCCGGTGGAGCTGACCCTGCGCACCACCCGGCGGGGACTGGCGCAGGTGCGCCGGGCGGCGGAGCAGGTGGGGGCCGCGGCCACGGTGCGGCGGGAGCAGGGGGCGCCCCTGCTGGCCAGGCGGCTGCGGCGGCGGTATGTGCTGCTGGCGGCGGCGCTGCTGACGGTGCTGCTGGTGGTGGAGGGGAACTTCACCATCTGGGAATTTCAGGTCAGCGGCAACGAGACGGTGCCGGACGAGGCCGTCTTACGGGCATTGGAGGATTACGGCATCACCATCGGCACCCGGAGCCTGGACATCGACCAGAAGGACATGCGCAACCATGTGCTGCTGGAGCTGGAGGACGTGGTGTGGCTGGCGGTGAACGTCCGGGGCTGCGTGGCCCGGGTGCAGGTGGTGGAGCGGGTCCGGGGGCAGGACATGGTGGAGGACGGCCCGGCCAACGTGGTGGCCCGGCGGCCGGGGCTTGTGACCCGGGTGGAGGCCCTGGGGGGCCAGGCCGCCGTGGTCCCCGGGGACACCGTGACCCAGGGACAGCTGCTGATCTCCGGGGCGGTGGACCTGGACAACGGGGGGCTGCGGTGGCAGCACGGCATGGGCCGGGTGTGGGCCAGAACCTGGTACGAGCTGACGGCCCAGGTGCCCCTGACGGTGCGGCAGAGGGGGGTCCCCCTGTCCTCCCGGACCCGGTATGCCCTGGATATCGGCAAAAAGCGGATAAAATTATACGGAAAGGGTAGCACATTGGGGGGCGACTGTGATAAAATAACCCAGTATAGGCCCGTGTGCCTGCCCTGGGGCCTGCGCCTGCCCATCACGGTGGCGGCGGAGACGGTGACGGCCTATGGCCCGTCCACGGACGTTCCCCGCAGCACCCGGGAGGCCCGGGACGAGGGGGAGTCCCTGCTGCGCCGACAGCTGGAGGAGCTGCTGGGAGATACCGGCACGGCGGAGAACGTCCGCATCGACGCCGTGGAGCAGGGCTCGTGGCTGCTGGTGACCCTGCGGGCGGAGTGCCTGGAGGAGATCGGCCGGGAGGTCCCGCTGACGGACGACTGAAAAATATGGCTATACAATCTGGATACACAATAGGGAGGCATGCCCAATGGAACAGCGCATCGGCATCGAGCGCATGGAGGAGGCCATCAATCTGTTTGGCTCCTTTGACGAAAATATTCGCCTGCTGGAATCGGAATTCCAGGTAACGGTGGTAAACCGGGGCGGCGAGCTGGTGATCTCCGGTGAGCCGGAGAACGTGATGCTGGCGGAGAAGGCGGTGCAGGCCCTGCTGACCCTGTCCGCCAAGGGCGAGAGCATCAGCGAGCAGCACGTGCGGTATGTGGTGGGCCTGTGCCGCAGCGGCCAGTCCGAGCGCATCGGGGAGCTGACCCAGGACGTGATCTGCATCACGTCCAAGGGCCGCCCGGTGAAGCCCAAGACCATCGGCCAGAAGCAGTATGTGGACGCCATTCTGAAGGATACCGTCACCATCGGCGTGGGCCCTGCCGGCACCGGCAAAACCTATCTGGCAGTGGCGGCGGCGGTGGCCGCCTTCCGGGACAAGCAGGTCAACCGCATCATCCTGACCCGCCCCGCCGTGGAGGCCGGAGAGCGGCTGGGCTTCCTGCCCGGCGACCTGCAAAGCAAGGTGGACCCGTATCTGAGGCCCCTGTACGACGCCCTGTTCGATATGCTGGGGGCTGAGACGTACCAGAAATACCTGGAGCGGGGCAACATCGAGGTGGCCCCCCTGGCCTATATGCGGGGCCGCACCCTGGACGACAGCTTCATCATCCTGGACGAGGCCCAGAACACCAGCCGGGAGCAGATGAAAATGTTTCTGACCCGCATGGGCTTCGGCTCCAGGGTGGTCATCACCGGCGACATTACCCAGATCGACCTGCCCGGGGACAAGCCCAGCGGCCTGAAGGAGGCCATGAAGGTCCTGAAGGGGGTGGAGGGCGTGTCCATCTGCCAGCTGGGCAAGGCCGACGTGGTGCGGCATGTGATGGTCCAGCGCATCATCGAGGCCTATGCCCGGTTTGAGGAGAAAAAGAGATGAGAAAGACCCACTATATCCCCGTTACCGCCGACGTGCCCGGCGCCGCCGGCGATGCCAACTGCGCCCTGATCCGCCGCACCATCCGCACAGCCCTGGCGGCGGAGGGGGTCACGGCCCCCTGCGAGGTGGACGTGCTGCTGACCGACGACGAGGGCATCCACCGCATCAACCTGGATATGCGGCAGGTGGACAGGCCCACGGACGTGCTGAGCTTTCCGGAATTTGACTTGGCCCCCGGGGAGCATCCGGGGCCGGAGGACGCCGACCCCGGCACAGGACTGATCCCCCTGGGGGACATGGTGCTGTCCATGGAGCGGGTGGCGGCCCAGGCCAAGGAGTTCGGCCACTCCCGGCGGCGGGAGCTGGCGTACTTAGTGACCCACTCGGTGCTGCACCTGCTGGGCTATGACCACCTGGACGAGGGACCCATGAAGGAGCAGATGCGGGCCCGGGAGGAGGCCGTTATGGCCCTGCTGGGCCTGGAGCGGTGATACACGATCAAAGGAGATTTGCCATGAAGATACGGAACCTGTGCGCCCTGCTGCTGGCGCTGATGCTGCTGGCCCTGGCGGGCTGCGGCCAAAAGGAGCAGCCCACCCAGCCGGAGAACCCGGACGTCCCCCAGGAGGAGGAGACGGTGCCAGTGCGGCTGGTGTGCAGCAACGGCTCCACCACCCTGCGCTTCAGCCGGGAGGAGAACGGACGCTGGCTGTGGGCCGATGACAAGACCTTCCCCCTGGACGAGAGCTATGCCCTGACCCTGCTGGAGACGGTGCAGGGCATTGAGCACCTGCCTCCGGTCACCAACTCCGCCCAGCTGACGGATTACGGCCTGGACAGCCCCACCAAATACGTCACCGTCACCGACAGCCAGGACACGTCCGTCACCTATCGCCTGGGCAGCGAGTCCGACGGCAGCGTGTACGTCTATCGGGAGGGGGCCGAGGCCACGGTGTACGCCGTGCCGGACCTGCTGAGCCAGATCGGCCGCAGCATCTATGACATGATGGCCCTGCCGGAGCTTCCGCAGCTGACGGCGGAGAACGTGCAGTCCCTGACCGTTGCCGCCGGGGACGTCAGCTTTACCCTGACTCCTGCGGAGGGGGACTGGACCGCCGATGGCCGGGATGTAACGGATCAGCTGGCAGACCTGACTGCCTGGCTGGGGGATATGCACCTGGCGGCCTGTGTGGACTGGCGGCCCAGCGCCGGGGCAGCGGCCCTATGCGGGCTGGACCAGCCGGGTGCAGTTCTGACGGCGGAGTATACCCATAACGGGGTGCAGCACAGCTTCACCCTGATGGTAGGCGGTCAGCGGGGTGCAGGCTACTGCGTCACCGTTTCCGATGACGACACCATTTATCTGATGAGCGCGGAGGCCCTGGCCCCGCTGCTGGCCCTGGCCCAGACGGGCCTGGCATAAAGAAGGAGGCGCTCCATGCGGTTGCTTGTGATCGAGGATGAAAAGCGCCTGGCCCGGAACCTGGCGGAGCTGCTGCGGCGGCAGGGCTACACCGTGGACGTCAGCAGCGACGGCGTGTCCGGCTATGACAATGCATCCACGGACCTGTATGACCTGATCCTGCTGGACGCTATGCTGCCGGGGATGGACGGGTTCACCCTGCTGCGGAAGCTGCGCACCGGGGGCCACGCCGTGCCGGTGCTGATGCTGACGGCCCGCAGCGACCTGTCCGACCGGGTCCAGGGACTGGACTGCGGGGCGGACTATTATCTCACCAAGCCCTTTGAGCCGGAGGAGCTGCTGGCCTGCGTGCGCTCCCTGCTGCGGCGGGGCGGCGGCGACGCCCGGACCGACGACGCCATCACCTTCGGGGATCTGCGGCTGGAGCCGGGGACCTTTCAGCTGTCCTGCGGGGAGCGGTCCCTGCGGCTGAGCCGCCGGGAATACGACATGCTGGAGCTGCTGCTGCGCAGCCAGGGCCGGGTGGTGCCCAAGGAGCAGCTGCTGCTGAAGGTGTGGGGCTATGACTCCGACGCCGAGGACAACAACGTGGAGGTGTATATCAGCTTCCTGCGGCGGAAGCTGGCCCATCTGCACTCCGCCGTGTCCATCCGCACCCGGCGGATGGTGGGGTATTTCCTGGAGGTGGAGGCATGATCCGCCGCCTTCGCTGGAAGATCGTGGCCATCAACATGGCCATGGTGACGGCGGTGCTGCTGGCGGTGTTCGTGGGGGTGCTGGTGTCCAGCCGGGCCGCCGTGGAGCGCACCGTGAACCAGCGGCTCATGCAGGTGGTCCAGACCGGGCGGTATGACGCCTCCCTGCCCGGGGAGGGGTCCGCCGCCCCCTGCTTTGTGGCGGACGTGTACCCCAGCGGCACCGTGCGCCTGTCCGGCAGCAGCTATTACCAGCTGGATGACCAGGATGCCATGGCGGAGATCGTCACCGCCTGCCTGGAGCAGGGGGATTCCTCCGGCATCCTGCGGAGCTATCATCTGCGGTATCTCCGGGCCGACGGCCCCCTGTATACCCGCATTGCCTTCACCGACGCCGCCCAGGAGGACGCCACCCTCCGGGCGGTGGTGAAAATGTGCCTGATTGTAGGCGTAGCGGCCCTGGCGGTGCTGCTGGGGTGCAGCTATCTGCTGGCGGGCCTTGCCGCCCGGCCGGTGGCCCGGTCTTTGGACCAGCAGCGGCGGTTTTTGTCCGACGCGTCCCATGAGCTGAAAACACCCCTGACGGTGATCCTGTCCTCGGCGGACCTGATGCAGCAGACGGCGGTCCAGCCGGACCAGCAGCCGTATGTGGACAACATCCGCTGGTCCGGCCGGCGGATGAAGCGGCTGGTGGAGGATATGCTGACCCTGTCCCGGGCCGACGACGGGCGGCTGAAGGCTGCCATGGTCCCGGTGGACCTGTCCGACGCCGTGGTGGACACGGCGCTGCGGTTCGAGCCGGTGGCCTTCGAGGCCGGGCGGCAGCTGAGCTATGACATCGACGAGGGCATCACCGTCACCGGTAGCCGGGACCAGCTGCAGCAGGTGGCGGGGGTCCTGCTGGACAACGCCATCAAATACGCCCCCCAGGGGGCCGGGGTGCACATGACCCTGACCCAGGCGGAGCGAAGGGCCGTGCTGACGGTGGAAAACGGCGGTCCGCCGATTCCGCCGGAGGTGCTGCCCCATCTGTTCGAGCGGTTTTACCGGGCCGACGGCAGCCGCACCCAGGGGGGCTTCGGCCTGGGGCTGTCCATCGCCCAGGCCATCGTCCGGGAGCATAAGGGAACCATCCGCTGCGAAAGCGACCGGCGCTCCACCCGATTCATCGTGACCCTGCCTGCGGGCGGGAAGAAATAATCGCGCAAAAGAAGGGAATCTCATGTTTGATCTGATCATCCGGGGCGGAACCGTCTATGACGGCGCCGGCCGCCCCGGCATCCAGGCGGACGTGGCGGTGTCCGGCGGCAGAATCGCCGCCGTGGAGCCGCTGCCCCAGGCCCAGGCCGCCCGGGTCATCGACGCCCGGGGCAGGTGGGTGACCCCGGGCTTTATCGACATCCACCGCCACGCCGACGCCGCGGCCTTCCGGCCCGGCTTCGGGGAGCTGGAGCTGCGCCAGGGGCTCACCACCATCGTCAACGGCAACTGCGGCCTGTCCTGCGCCCCGGTGGGGCCGGAGAACCTGCCGGCCATCACCTCGTATCTGGAGCCCATCTGCGGCCGGGTGCCGCCGGAGGCGGCCCGGGAGACCCTGGCGGAGTATTTCGCCGCCCAGCCTGCAGCCCCACTGCACACGGGGATGCTGGCGGGAGCCGGTACCGTCCGGGCCAGCGTGGCCGGGTATCAGGTGCAGCGCCTGGAGCCGGAGCACTACGCCGCCATTCACCGGCGGCTGGAGGGGGCTTTGGCCGACGGGGCCCTGGGCGTGTCCCTGGGCCTGGGCTATGCGCCGGAGTGCTTCTATACCACCGACGAGCTGATCCGGGCCCTGGCCCCGCTGGCGGGGCAGAGCATCCCCATCACCGTGCATATGCGCCAGGAGGGCGGCGGCGTGGTGGAGGCCGCCCGGGAGATGGTGGAGGTGGCCCGGGCCCTGAAGGCCCCGGTGCATATCTCCCACCTGAAGGCCATGGGCCGGGACAACTGGAACCGCAAGATCCCCCAGGTGCTGGCTCTGCTGGACCGGGCCAGGCAGGAGGGGCTGGACCTGTCCTGCGACGTGTATCCCTACACCGCCGGGTCCACCCAGCTGCTGCACATCCTGCCGCCGGAGTTTCTGGCCGGGGGCATGGAGGCCATTGTCCGCCGCCTGGGGGACCCGGACCAGCGGAAGCTGCTGGCCCGGCGCATCGAAAGCGGCGATGGCTTTGACGACATCGCCAAGCTGGCGGGCTGGGACGGCATTTTTCTCACCAGTCTCCACTGCCCGGAGGATCACCCCTATCAGGGCATGAGCCTGCAGCAGATCGCGGAGCTGACCGGCCAGGACCCCCTGACCTGCTGCTGCGACCTGCTGGTGCGGGAGCAGGGGGAGATCACCATGATCGACTTCATGGCCCACGAGGAGGACATCGCCGCCATTCTGCAAGATCCCTTCTCCAACCTGATCTCCGACTCCACCTATCCCACGGAGGGCCAGCCCCATCCCCGGGTATACGGCACCTTTGTCCACCTGCTGACCCGGTTCGTCCGGGAGCGGGGGGACCTGACGCCGGAGGCGGCCATCCACAAGATGACGGGCCGCCCGGCGGCGGTGCTGGGCATGAAGGACCGGGGCGTGCTGACCCCCGGGGCCCAGGCGGATATCAACGTGTTTGCCCCGGAGGACCTGCGGGAGCCGGGGACGTATCAGGACCCCTGCCGCATGGCGGAGGGGCTGGACACCGTGCTGGTGGCCGGACAGCCGGTCATCGACGGCGGCCAATACACCGGCGTCATGGCCGGGCAGATCGTCAGAAGGAGCTAAGTATGCTGGAGCAGATCATCGACATTGTGCGCCGGGCGGGGGACATTGTCCTCTCCGCCCACGACATTCAGAACGTCACCCGGGAGAAGCACGGCCCGGCGGACCTGGTGACCCAATATGACGAGGCCGTGCAGGTGTTTCTACGGCAGGAGCTGTTGAAGCTGCTGCCGGAGGCGGAGTTTTTCGGCGAGGAGGGGGAGCGGCCCGCTCTGACCCACCCCTGGATTTTTGTGGTGGACCCCATCGACGGCACCACCAATTTCACCCGCCGCATGAATTGCAGCAGCGTGTCCGTGGCCCTGGTCCACAACGGACAGACGGAATACGGCGTGGTGTATAACCCCTTTGTGGGCGAGCTGTTCGCCGCTCAAAGGGGCTGCGGGGCCACCCTCAACGGCGCGCCCATCCGCGCCAGCTCCCGGGATGCCGCCCACGCCATTGTGGCCTGCGGCTCCACCATCTATGACCGCAGCTATACCGACCGGCACTTTGCCATCCTGCGGCACCTGTATGACCGGTGCCTGGACTACCGGCGGTTTGCCTCGGCGGCCCTGGATTGCTGCATGGTGGCCTGCGGCCGGGCGGAGATCTTCTTCGAGTGCCGACTGTCTCCCTGGGACTATGCCGCCGGGTCTTTGATCGCCCAGGAGGCCGGAGGCGTCGCCGTCCGGCTGGACGGCTCCTTCCTGGACCCCCTGCGCCCGGGCTCGGTATTCATCACCAACGCCGCCTGTCGGGAAATGCGGCAGGGCCTGCCGGAATAAGAAAAAAATCTCAAAGGGCTTTGGCCCTTTGAGATTTTTTTATGGAATTCAGTTCTTCTCCTGGCCATACAGGGCCGCTTTGAAATAGGTGGCCCGGACGATCTCCTCCACGTTGTCCTGGCGGCGGCTGCGCAGGGTCTCGAACAGGTCGCTGTGGGCCTCCAGCAGCTCCTCGCCCCGGCCGGTGTTGATCATGGTGCTGACCGTTTCATACCGGACGGCGTGGGTCAGGGTGCGCACCACCCGGCTGATCTTGTCGGCCAGGGGGTTCTTTCCCATCTGGGACACCATGTCGTGGAACTGGTTGTCCACGGCGAAAAAGCGCTCCACCTTGTCCTGGCCATCGCCGCGGACGATGCCGCGCATCTGGTCCAGGAGCTGCTCCAGCACCCGGCCGTCCTCCTCATTATACTTGGCGCTGGCCAGGCGCATGATGCCGGCCTCTACCATCTCGCGCAGCTCCATCAGGTTGTCAAAGGAGTCCTGGTTCAGGATCATGCCATAGATCATGGGGTCGATCATGCTCTCCTGAAAGCCGCTGCAAACGAAGGTCCCCTCGGAGCGCTTGCTCTCCAGCACGCCCAGATAGGTGAGAATTTTGATGGCCTCCCGCACGGAGCTGCGGGCCACGCCCATGGAGGCGGCCAGATCCGGCTCCGGCGGAATGCGGTCTCCGGGCTTGAGCTGCTTATTGCGCATGGCATCGGTCAGGCAGTTGATAACGCTCTGCACCACCGACTCCTTCTTCAGATTTTTCACATAGCCGGGGGTATCACTCATATAAATCGCTCCTTTATGGGACTGTTAACTCTATAACATATGTATAACATAGTACAAAGTTTGAATACCGTCAAGTAAAAGTTTCACCAAGACATCAAAACGCGCAGCGGACGGCAGCTTTTGTCTGCCGTCCGCTGCTTTCGGAGGGGAAAAGGGTAAAAGAAGATGTGTTTGACTGTGTAATTTTTGTCAGCGGCCCAGATAGATGGACTGCTTGGCCAGCACCAGCTGCAGCATCAGGTCGTTGCAGGGAGTGGCGATGCCGTGCTCCCGGCCCAGGCGGCACACAGCGCCGGTGATGATGCGGATCTCGGTCTCCCGGTGATGGGTCACGTCCTGCACCATGGAGCTGATGGTCTCGTCGGTCATGCGGGACACCTCATAGGCGTGCTCCAGCTCGGCGTCGTGGTCCAGGGTGCAGCCGCAGGCGTTGGCCACGGTGATGGCCTCCTCCACCAGCATCCGGGCGGCCTCGTGGGCATACTGGTTGCCGTCCACAAAGCCGTTCTTGGTCTCCAGCAGGGCGCTCATGCCGTTGATGGCCACGTTGGCCAGCAGCTTGTGCCAGATGGCGTTCATGACGTTCTCGTGGACGCAGACCTCCAGGCCGGCCTCGCGCAGGGCCTCGGCCATGCGCTCCACGTTCTCCTTGGGGGCCTTCAGGGAGCCCATGTTGGTCACACCGGTGCCGGTGTGCTTCACATGGCCGGGCTCCATGGGGGTGGCGCCGAAGGCGGTGTTGCCGATGATGATCTGCTCCTCGGGAACCACCTTGGCGATCTCGTCATAGTTGCCCAGGCCGTTCTGCAGGCACAGGATCATGGTGTGCCGGTCGATCATGGGCAGAGCGTTGCGCACGGCGGCCTCCAGATACTGATAGTGCACGAACACGATCAGCAGGTCCACCACGCCGATCTCCTTGGGGTCGGTGGTGGCCATGGCCGGGCGGAAGGACACGGTCTCACCGGTGCCGCTGCCGGGGGCGCACTCGTCCAGGAGAATGCCGTTCTTCTTGATGGATTCAATCACCGGGGCATAGGTATCCAGCACGCAGACCTCATGCTTCCGGGACAGATAGCTTGCATAGCAGCTGCCGATGGCGCCGCAGCCAACAAAACCGATTCTCATAATGATAACCTCCTGATTTTTCCGATGTTAGGCGTTCATGCTCTCGGCGATGGCCACGATGTCCTCAACGGTCACGCCGTTCATGGCCAGCAGGCGCTCATAGGGGGCGGACTGACCGAACTGATCCCGGATACCAACGCGCTTGACAAGGCCCTTGCCCATCTCGGCGGCTACCTCGCACACGGCGGAGCCCAGGCCGTTGATGATGTTGTGGTCCTCCACGGTGATGACCTTGCCGATGTCGTTGATGGCGGCGGTGACGGCCTCCACGTCCAGGGGCTTGATGGTGTGCATATCCAGCACGCGGGCGGAGATGCCCTTACCGGCCAGGACCTTGGCGGCCTCGATGGCCAGGCACACGGTGTCGCCGTTGGCGATGATGGCCACGTCCTTGCCGTCCTGAATCTGGTGGGCCTTGCCGATGGTGAACTCCACGTCCTCGTCATAGATCTGGGGCACGGCGTCACGGGTGAAGCGCAGATACATGGGGCCGTAGGTCTCGGCGGCCTGGCGGACCAGCTTGCGGGCGGCGTTATAGTCCGCCGGCATGATCACGGTCATGTTGGGGATGGTGCGCAGCACACCCATGTCCTCGATGGACTGGTGGGAGGCGCCGTCGTTGGCGGGGGTCACGCCGCCGTGGGAGCAGGCGATCTTCACGTTCAGGTTGGGATAGCAGACCTCCTGGCGGATCATTTCGCACATACGCAGGGAGCCGAACACGGCGTAGGTGACCACGAAGGGGACCTTGCCGCAGGTGGCAAGACCCGCAGCCAGGCCTGCACCGTTCTGCTCGGCGATGCCCACATTCAGATACTGCTGGGGCAGCTCCTTGCGGAAGTCGCCGGTCTTGCAGCTCTTGCCGATATCAATATCCACCACCAGAATGTCAGGGTTTTCCTTGCCCAGGGCCACGATCTCCTTGCCGAAGCCTTCGCGGGTAGCGATCTTTTTCTTTTCGCTCATTGCTCTTTCCTCCTTGCTTAGTGGATCAGCTGGGCTTCCAGCTCAGCCATGGCCTGCTTATACTGCTCATCGTTGGGGGCAACGCCGTGCCAGCCGCACTGGTTTTCCATGAAGGAAACGCCCTTGCCCTTGACGGTGTGGGCATACAGGCACTTGGGCTTGCCGTTCTGGGAGGCATAGCACTTGTCGATGGAGGCGGTGATCTCCTCCATGCTGTGGCCGTCGAGCTCCAGGACCTCCCAGCCGAAGGCACGGAACTTCTCGCCCAGGTCGCCGTTGGGCATGATCTCGTCGCAGGTGCCGTCCAGCTGCAGGTTGTTGTTATCCACGAAAACGATCAGGTTGTCCAGACCGTACTTGTGAGCGGTGTTGGCAGCCTCCCAGATCTCGCCCTCCTGGGCCTCGCCGTCGCCCACCACGCAGAAGACCTTGTAGTCCTTGTGGTCCAGCTTACCGGCCAGAGCCATACCGGCGGCGCAGGCCAGACCCTGACCCAGGGAGCCGGTGGAGATGTCGATGCCGGGGCAGCGGTTCATGGAGGGGTGACCCTGAAGCATGGAGCCTTCCTTGCGCAGGGTGTCCAGCACGGACTCAGGGAAGAAGCCCACGGTAGCCAGGCAGGCATACTGGATGGGGCAGACATGGCCCTTGGAGAGCACCATGCGGTCCCGGTCCTCCCAGCGGGGGTTCTTGGGGTCCAGGTTCATGTATTTGAAGTAGCAGGCGGTGACAAAATCTGCCGCAGACAGGGATCCGCCGGGATGACCGGACTGGGCCTTGTAGATCATGTCGATGACCTTCATACGCATCTGCGTGGCGATGTTTTTCAGCTCTTGCATGGAGATATCTTTCACAAAAATCACCTCATTGAAAATTTTCGGAATGTTCGGATTTGTTTAATGTCGGACAAATGACAATTACAGTATAGCGTTTTGTCTGACAAAGTCAAGAGCTTTTTTGGATTTTTCTCTTTTGCCTAATTCTTTGCATGTTTTTTATGGAAATTGACCGAAATCTGGACAGATATGGGGCGGCGGAATAAGAAAATGCAGCACCGGGCGGATTTCATCCGCCCGGTGCTGCATGCGTGGGATAGAAAGCTGTGTGTGGAGAGAGAAAGGAAGCGTTAATGAATGAGGAATGTGGAAATTGCGGGGACGTAGGTGATCAGCAGCAGCACCGCCAGCTCGGCGATAAGGCACGGGACAATGCCCTTGGTGATCTCCTCGATTTTGATATCTCCGATGCCGCAGGCCACATACAGGTTGACGCCCACCGGCGGGGTGAACAGGCCGATGGCCAGGTTCACGATCATAACGGTGCCCAGGTGGATGGGGTCAATGCCCAGCTGCACCGCAACGGGGGCAAACAGCGGGGTGAAGATGTACAGGGCGGAGGTGGAGTCCAGGAAGCAGCCGGCGATCAGCAGCACCACGTTGACGATGATGAAGAAGATAACCGTGTTGCCGTTGGTAACGGTGAGCATGAAGTTCTCAATGGCCAGATCCAGTCTTGCACGGGTCAGGACATAGCCGAACAGGGTGGCGCCCATGGTGATGAACATAACCGTGGCGGTGGTGGAGCAGGAGTCGATGAGGATGTCCTTCATCTTCTTCCAGTTGACCTCGCGATAGATGAACACGCCCACGATCAGGCCATAGAACACGGAGACAGCGGCGGCCTCGGTGGGGGTGAAGATGCTGCCATAGATACCGCCCAGGATGATCACGGGCATCAGCAGGCCCCAGAAGGCATCCTTGAAGGCCTTCAGCCGTTCCTTGCCGGAGGCCTTGGGCTGCACCGTCAGGTTGGCCTTGCGGCCCACGAACAGGGCGGCCACGATCAGGCCCAGGCCCATCAGCAGGCCGGGGATGACGCCGGCCTTGAACAGGTCGGTGATGGAGGCGTCAGCGATGGAGCCGTACACCACGAAGGTGATGGACGGGGGGATAACCACGCCGATGGCGCCGCCGGCGGCCATCAGAGCGCAGGCAAAGGCCGGGGAATAGCCCGCCTTCTTCAGAGCGGGGATCATAATCAGGCCCAGGGCCGCCACGGTGGCCGGACCGGAGCCGGAGATGGCCGCGAAGAAGCAGGACACCACCACGCAGACCATGGCCATGCCGCCGCGGATGTGGCCCAGGCACTTTTCCGCCAGGTTGATGAGGCGGCCGGAGATACCGGCCTTCTCCATCACGTTGCCGGAGAGGATGAAGAACGGGATCGCCAGCAGGACGAACTTGCTGCTGGCCGAGGAGCACAGACGGGGAAGCACGCTCATGATGGCGTCCAGGGGCTTGCCAGCGCCCTGCACCAGGATAGCGCCTACGCTGGACATGCCCAGGCAGACGGCGATGGGTGCGCCGAAGGCCAGCAGCAGCACAAAGATACCCAGTAATACGATACCGACCATTTATTTGCCCTCCTCTGCCCGATAGTCTTTATACATCTGCACCATGGTCTGCAGGAACGCAATGGCGGCGAAGGCCGCGCCCACGGGTACAAACGAACCATAGATCCACTCAGGCCACTGCATGTTGGCCGTTTCCTGACCCAGCCGATACTGGCTGATAACCATCTGCACGCCGGTGACCACGATCAGCAGGCAGAACAGAGCGGAAATCGCATAAACGGTCAGATGGATGATGATGCGGGCCTTGGGGCTGACCCGGTCCGTCACGATAGACAGGCCCAGGTGGGCCTTCCGCCGGGCGGCGATGGCCGTGCCCATGAAGCTCATCAGCACAAACAGATAGGTGGACATCTCGTCGGACACAGCCAGCGAGTGCTTGAACACAAAGCGGGCCACGACGTTGGCAAACACCAGCACCGCCATAACCGCCACGCACGCGCAGGCGACGAATTTTTCGATTTTCTCAAACATGTTGGCCCCTCCTTAGTTGATCCCGAAGGCGGCGCAGGCGTCCTCACCGTATTCCGTCTTCAGCTCAGCCGTGACGCCGGCCACGGCATCCTTGAACGCCTGCAGCTGGTCCTCGGTCAGGATATCCACCTGCATGCCGCTGTCCATGAAGCCCTGGATCAGCTGGTCCTCCTCGGCCTCCAGGTGGTCGCGGCCCCACTCGCAGGACTCCGTGGCGCACTCCTGCAGCAGCTGCCGGGTGTTCTCGTCCAGGCTTCCCCAAACCCGGCTGTTGGCCACAAACAGGTCGTTCTCATAGCTGTAGTTCCAGATGGTCATATACTGCTGGATCTCGTCCATCTTGGCGGACTTGGTCACGGAGCAGCCGTTCTCCTGGCCGTCGATGGTCTTCTGCTGGATGGCGGTGAACACCTCGCTCCAGCTCATGGCCGTGGGGCTTGCGCCCAGGGCATTGAACACGCCCATATACACCGCCGAACCGGGCACGCGGATCTTCAGATCCTTCAGGTCCTCGGGCTTGGTCACCGGGTGCTTGCTGTTGGTCAGCTGGCGGAAGCCGTTGTGGAAGGAGCCCAGATAGGTGATGCCCTTGGCCTCCAGCAGCTTGGCATAGTAAGCGCCGCCGGTGGTGTCGATGACCTGGCGGGCCTGCTGATAGGAGGTGAAGGACCAGGGCAGGGTGGCCACGGACATCTTCGGCTCCAGGTTGGCCAGCACGCAGGTGGCGTAAGCGCCCAGGTCGGAGCCGCCCACGGCGATGTACTCCACGCCCTTGGTGCTGTTGCCGCCGGCCAGGGTGTCGTTGGAGAATACGTCGATCACCACGTTGCCGCCGGAGCGCTCCTCCACCAGATCGGCAAAGTGGTGGGCCACCAGCGAGTCGATCTGGGTGTCGGTTCCGTTGACCGCCATGGACAGGTTGATTTTCTGATATTCGCCGTCGCTTCCGCCGGACGGCTCGGTGCTGCCGCAGCCGGACAGACTGCCGATGAGCAGGGCAGTTCCCAACAGCGCAGCGACAATTGATCTTCCGTGCTTCATATTACGGTTCCCTCCAAGATTGTTCAAACTTTGTCATTTGTTCTATGTCCGACAAATCTATAAATGATTATATGAACTTTACCGGGCCGTGTCAATAGGCTTCCAAAAAACCAACGATTTTTACAAGAAACGCCAGGAAAATTTATGTAAAAAGTCAAATGCACCTGGGGGACGGACGGTGCATGCCCCGGAAATATCCCTGTCATACTCCCGCATACACTCATAGTAAGCGGCCTGCCCCGCCGGGGCGCCGACTTATGGGGAAAGTGAGGATATTGACCATGAAACGAACCTTCCGCAGGCGGGGGGCGGTGCTGGCGGCGGCGCTGGTGCTGCTGTGCGCCGTCTCCTTTGCCGATCGCGGCGGCCCGGCCTCTTTTGCGGCCACCGGCTGGGCGCTGCTGCCTCCGGCGGTGGCCATTGTGCTGGCCTTTGCCACCAAGGAGGTGTATTCCTCCCTGCTGGCCGGGTGCGTGGTGGGAGCACTGCTGACGGAGGGCTTTGCCCCCTGGCGCAGCTTTGAGACCCTGTTCCTGACCCTGATGGAGGGCATCGACCTGAAGATCTTCTTCTTTGACGTGCTGCTGGGGGCCATTGTGGTGCTGTTTGCCCGGTCCGGCGGCTCCCGGGCCTTCGGGGAGTGGGCCTCCCGCCGGGTGCGGTCCCGCCGGGGGGCGGTAACGGCCACGGCGGGCCTGGGCTGCCTGATCTTCCTGGACGACTATTTCAACTGCCTGACGGTGGGGGCCATCATGCAGCCCATCACCGACCGCTGCCGGGTCTCCCGGGAGAAGCTGTCCTTTATCATCGACGCCACCGCCGCCCCGGTGTGCATCCTGGCCCCCATCAGCTCCTGGGCCGCCGCCGTGTCGTCGTACATCCCGGCGGATTACAGCCATGTCAACGGCTTCGCCCTGTTTATTCAGGCCATACCGTATAATTTCTACGCCCTGCTGATGCTGTGGCTGGTGTTTCTGGTGGCCCTGACGGGCCGGGATTTCGGCCCCATGTACCGCCGGGAGCAGCTGGCCATCCGGTAGGAGCCGCCCCGGCCCAAGACTGCGCCGGAGGGCCGGGACCGTCCCCGGGGCCGGGCGGTGGACCTGCTGCTGCCCACGGCGTGCCTGATCGTCACGGTGGTGTGGGGCATGGCGGTGCTGGGCCGCCGCAGCTGCCGGGAGACGGGCCTGGCCCTGACGGCCTCCAACGTCTTTGCCAACACCGACGCCCCCATGGCCCTGTGCTTCGGCTGCTCCGTCACCCTGCTGGTGATGGCCCTGCTGTATATCCCCCGGGGGGTCATGAGCTTTTCCGGGTTTGTGGAGGGCTTTCTGGACGGATTCAAGCTCATCACCCCGGCGCTGCTGGTGCTGACCTTCGCCTGGGGGCTGAAATCCTTTGCCGCCCGGCTGGACACGGCGGCCTTTGTCCGGGAGCTGTTTGACGGCCGGGAGACCCTGACGGCCCTGTTCCCCCTGGCCCTGTTCCTGGTGGGCGGGGTGCTGGCCTTTGCCACCGGCACCAGCTGGGGCACCATGGGCATTCTCATTCCCGTGGCGGTGCCGGTGTTTGCCGGAAGCCCGCTGCTGCCCATGGCGGTGGCGGCGGTGTGCGCCGGGGCCGTCATGGGGGACCACTGCTCCCCCATCTCCGACACCTCCATCATGAGCTCCACCGGAGCCGGCTGCGACCACATGGCCCATGTGAACACCCAGCTGTGGTACGGCCTGGCGGTTGCCGCCGACTGCACGGTGTGCTATCTGCTGGCCCCGGCGCTGGGAAATCCCTGGGTGCCCCTGGCCATCGGGGCTGCGCTGGTAACGGGGCAGGTGTTCCTGCTGAACCGGCTTTCCCGGCGGCGGGCAGGGGAGGCGGTATGAAGCGGCTTCCGGTGCCCTTTATCGGCCAGGGGCAGGACCTGCCCACCGGCTGCGAAAGCGTCAGCGCCGCCATGGTGCTGCAATACCTGGGCTTCTCCGTGACGGCGGAGGAGTTCGCCCGGGAGTGGCTGCCCCGGGGCCGGTTTTACCGGGACGAGAACGGCGTCCGCCACGGGCCGGACCCCCGCCGGGCCTTTGTGGGGGACCCCCACGACCCGGAGGCCCTGGGCTGCTGGGCCAGCGCGGTACAGACCGGATTGTCCCGGTTTCTGGCGGCTAAGTCCCGGGACGGAGCCGGGACATACCGGGTCAAAAACGAGACCGGCGCGGAGCTGGGCTATCTGTGCCGCCGATACATCGACCGGGACCTGCCGGTGCTGCTGTGGGTCAGCATCGACCTGCGCCCCACCGTCAACGGACCCTGGTACCGTCTGGAGCCGGGAGGCGAGCCCTTCATGTGGATCTCCAACGAGCACTGCGTGGTGCTGGCGGGGTATGACCGGGAGCACTATATCTGCTGCGACCCCTGGAAGGACCGGGGCATGGCGGCCTGGCCCCGGGAGACGGTGTGGCAGCGGCACCGGGAGCTGGGGATGCAGGCGGTGGCCCTGGAGGGGCCGGTATGAGGCGACGGGCGGGGATAGTTCTGGCCCTGCTGCTGGTGCTGACGGGCTGCACCCCGGCGGAACCGGCAGGCCCGGCGGCGGAACCGGCGGCGGAGCCGGTGTACATGGCCCTGACCTTTGACGACGGCCCCTCCCCGTCCAACACCCCCCGGCTGTTGGAGGGCCTTTCCCGGCGGGGCGTCCGGGCCACGTTCTTTCTGGTGGGCAGTCGGATCGAAGGCCGGGAGGACCTGGTCCGGCGCATCCGGCAGGAGGGCCACCAGATCGGCAATCACTCCTTCGGCCACGGGGACCTGACGGACCTGTCCGCCGCCCAGGCCCTGGCGGACCTGGACAAATGCAGCCGGGCCCTGGAACAGGTGCTGGGGCCGGGAAGCTACTGGCTGCGGCCCCCTTACGGCTTCATATCACAGGAGGAGCTGCGGGCCCTGGGGACTCCGGCCATCTGCTGGTCCGTGGACACGGAGGACTGGAAAAGCCGGAACGTGGACAGCATCCTGGACATCGTGCTGCGGCAGGCCGGAGACGGGGATATCCTCCTGCTCCACGACTGCTACGCCACCAGCGTCACGGCGGCCCTGGAGATCGTGGACCGCTTGCAGCCCAGGGGGGTGCAGTTCGTCACCGTGGAGGAGCTGTTCGCCGTCAAGGGGGTGCAGCCTGCCTGCGGGACCCTGTACCGCCGGGTGCGGGGAGAATAAAAAGCGCATTTTGTCCAAAATGACAATGGACGCGGGGCCGTGGGGAGCATATAATAGGGCCAGATTCCAAAAGGAGCAAACGCCATGAACCGCAACGTTTCCATGAACAGCTGCCGGGCCATTTGTACCATGGCCTGTTGTTGTCATGCCCGGAACGGTCATGCATGGTTTGCCCAGAAGGCCCGGGCCTGACGCGTCCGGGAAAAGCGCGTAAAAGCAGCGGCAGAGGATGCATGACGCATTCTCTGCCGCTTTGATTTTTCCACACACGGAAAGGAAGCCTGCTTATGTATCCCCAACACATCCAAGAAGCCGCCGCGGCCATGGGCCGCACCCTGACGGAAAGCGCCACCCCCCTGTATGGCAGCGGCCTGCGCCTGCCGGACCGCCGGGCGGTCATCGAGCTGGTGAAGGAGGTCCGCCGCCTGCTGTTTCCCGCCTATTTCGGGGACCCGGCGCTGATGTCCCTGGCCCCGGAGAACTACGCCGCCCTGCTGCTGGAGCGCATCTGTGAAAAGCTCACCGAGCAGCTGAAGCTGGCCCTGCCGGAGGACCAGGTGGATCGGGCGGAGGAGATCACCCGGGAGTTTGCCCGCCGCCTGCCCCAGGTGCAGAAGCTGCTGCTGGAGGACCCGGACGCCACCTTTGAGTCCGACCCCGCCGCCGCCCCGGCCCCGGTGCTGAAAAACCCCGGGGACCCGTTTGTGTACACGATATAAAAAGAGGGGCGGACAGATTTGTCCGCCCCTGCGGAAACAGGAACCCCTCCGGCCTGGGCCGGATGGATTCCTCAGCTTGTCAAAAAGCCTCGCAGAGTTTGCCGCCCGCAGGCGGCGGATAAGTTGGTGCGCGGGTCAGCCCAGCAGCTGCTCCAGGTCCGCCGCCGTCATAATGTGGCCGCCCACCCGCTGCATATCCGCCAGGTTGGCCTGCTGCACGGCGGGGGTCACAGAGGAGGTGCAGTCCGACAGCACCACGGCGTCATAGTCCAGGGACAGGGCGTCATAGAAGGTGGAGCGGATGCAGTTGGGGGTGGTGGTCCCGGCCAGCAGCACCGTCTCCACCCCCAGGCGGCGGAGGATCAGGTCCAGCTCCGTGTGAAAAAAGGCGGAAAACCGGGGCTTCACGATGACGTAGTCCGCCGGGGCCCGGCGGAACTCCTTCGGCCAGGCGTCGGACATGGACGCCGGGCACGTCTCGGACAGGGGCTTCCCGCCTTTGGCCCACACGTCATATCGGGCCCGCTCCACATCGGACCCGTCCGCCCGATAGTGCCGCACGGCGAACACCACCGGCACCCCGGCCCGATGGCAGCAGTCGATGGCCCGGGCGCAGGCGGGCACCGTGTCCGCCGCTCCGGCGATATACAGGGGACTGGACGGGTCCAGAAAGCCCCGCTGCATGTCGATGACCACCAAGGCATATTTGTGCATGAAAATCCCTCCACAAACGCAATTGAAAATCCGGCGGATGTTCCGCCCAGGCTATTGTAGCGTCTCCGGCGGGAAAACGCAACGGAAAAAAATTGCGGCCTTCACGCCTTGTGAAGACGCGGGATAACTGGTATAATAAAAGGGTTCAGAAGATTTTCAGGAAAGGAACGACATTGCATGGAGCTGCACGCAAAGCTGGTTCGCTCGCAGCTGTCTTTTTTCAAGCCCTTTGTGGCGGGCCTGTCTCTGGAGGCCACCCGGAAGGGCCAGGACAAGCTGGGCGAGCTGATGACCGCCCTGCACCGGCGGGAGGTGCTGGTGCGGGACCACGATTTTGAGCATTTTCAGGGGGCGTGGGTCATGCCCAAGGACCAGCGCCGCACCGGGGTGATCCTGTATCTCCACGGCGGGGGCTATACCTGCGGCAGTCTGGAATACGCCAAGGGCTTTGCCGCCGCCCTGGCCTCGGAGTGCGGCGTGCGGGTGTTCTGCCCGGCCTATCGCCTGGCCCCGGAGCATCCGTATCCGGCGGCTCTGGACGACGCGCTGGAGAGCTATCAATACCTGCTGAAAAAGGGCTATGAGCCGGGGCAGATCCTGCTGGCGGGGGAGTCCGCCGGAGGCGGGCTCATTTACTGCCTGTGTCTGCGGCTCAAGCAGCTGGGCATGGCCCTGCCCTGCGGGCTTGTGGGAATCTCTCCCTGGACGGACCTGACCGGCTCCGGGGACTCCTATCGGGAGAACCGGGAGAAGGACCCCTCCATGACTCCGGAGCTGCTGCAATTTTACGCCAAGTGCTATACGGAGAACCCTGCGAACCCCCTGTGCTCGCCGCTGTTCGGCGACCTGACGGGCCTGCCGCCGTCTCTGCTGTTTGTGGGCGGGGACGAGGTGATGCTGGACGACACCCGGGCCCTGCACGAAAAGCTCCTGGCCGCCGGGTGCCGCAGCAGTCTGCATATTGCCCCGGAGCGGTGGCACGCCTATGTGCTGTACTGCCTGAACGAGAATATGGAGCAGGATTTTGAGGCCATCAACCACTTCCTGGACCGGACCCTGTCCCCGGCCCGGAGCCTGCGGTGGATGCGGCTGGACAACGCCGCCAAGATCTATCCCGCCGCCAAGCGCCGGAACTGGAACAACTTCTTCCGCCTGTCCGCCACCCTGACGGAGCCCATCGACGTGCCCGTGCTGCGGGCGGCTCTGGACGTGACGGTGCGGCGGTTCCCGTCCATGGCCGTGCGGCTGCGGCGGGGGGTGTTCTGGTACTATCTGGAGGAAATTCCCCAGGCGCCGGACATCCAGCCGGAGAAAAGCTGTCCCCTGGCCCACGTTCCCTTCGGCCAGGTGCGGCGCTGCGCCTTCCGGGTGCTGGTGTATCACAACCGGGTGGCGGTGGAGTTTTTCCACGCCGTCACCGACGGCACCGGGGGGCTCATCTTCCTGAAAACCCTGGTGGCGGAGTATCTGTGCCAGAAGTACGGCATCACCGTTCCGGCGGAAAAGGGCGTTCTGGGCCGGCTGGAGGAGCCAAGCCCCCAGGAGCTGGAGGACAGCTTCCTGCGCTATGCCGGGGACGTTACCGCCAGCCGGGCGGAGAGCACCGCCTATCACCTCAGCGGCACCCCGGAAAAGGACGGGTATAAGAACCTGGTGACCATGATGGTGCCGGTGGACCGGGTGCGGGTATGCGCAAGGAAATACGGGGTGTCCGTGACGGAGCTGCTGTGCGCCGCCATGATGCAGGCCATCGCCGACCTGCAGGCGGAGAAGGTGCCCCGGCGCAGCCGCCGCAAGCCGGTGAAGGTGCTGCTGCCGGTGAACCTGCGGACTCTGTTCCCCAGCCGCAGCCTGCGGAACTTTGCCTCGTATATCACCCCGGAGATCGACCCCCGCACCGGGGACTATAGCTTTTCCGAGATCTGCGCCGCCGTGCACCACCGGATGGGCCTGGAGAACAACACCCACACCCTGCGCTCCAAGTTCGCCGCCAATGTGGCCAGCGAGAAGTCCCCGGTGCTGAAGGTGATGCCCCTGTTCATCAAAAACATCGCCATGAAGGCGGTGTTTAACGCCGTGGGCGAGCGCAAATCCTGTCTGTGCCTGTCCAATCTGGGGGCGGTGGAGCTGCCGGAGGCCATGGCCCCGTATGTGCAGAGGCTGGACTTCATCATCGGCGTTCAGGCCGCCGCGCCCCACGACTGCGGCGTGGTGTCCTGGAACGGGACTATGTATATCAACTGCATCCGCAGCATCCAGGAGCCGGAGCTGGAGCTGCATTTTTACCGGGTCCTGCAGCGGCTGGGTCTGCCTGTGAAGGTGGAGAGCAACCGCCGGGGCCGGGGATAAGGGAAAGGAGTGTCCGATATGTATTGCATCAATTGCGGCGTGGAGCTGGCCGACAGCGAAACCGTGTGTCCCCTGTGCGGGACCCGGGTGTTTCACCCGGATATGCCCCGGCAGCAGGGGGAGCCTCCCTTTCCGCCGGATCCCATGGGCCATCCCGAGGAGGTGAACCGCTCCGGCGTGCTGTTTATCCTGACCATGCTGGCGGTGCTGCCCATCGTGATCTGCATCCTGTGCGACTGGAGCGTCAACGGGGCCATCCTGTGGTCCGGGTACGCCGCAGGGGGCGTGGCGCTGCTGTACATCCTGGCGGTGCTGCCCCTGTGGTTCAGAAGGCCCAACCCGGTGATCTTCGTCCCGGCGGACTTTGTGGCCATCGGGCTGTATCTGCTGTATATCAACTTCGCCACCGGCGGACACTGGTTCCTGACCTTCGCCCTTCCGGTCACGGGGACCATCGGGGTTCTGGTGACTACGGTGGTGACGCTGCTGCGGTATCTGAGCCGGGGGCACCTGTATATCTTCGGCGGGGCGCTGATAGCCGGAGGCGGACTGGCGGTGCTCATCGAGTTCCTGCTGAACCTGACCTTCGGGCTGCATCACACGTTCATTTGGTCCTTCTATCCCCTGGCGGCGGGAGTGCTGCTGGGGGCCATGCTGCTGATCATTGCCGTGTGCAAGCCCCTGCGCCGGTCCCTGCACCGGAAGTTTTTCCTGTAAGGCCATGGGCGAGATGTGCGCATCCTGCGTGGAGCTGGTGACCTTTGACCAGATGCGCCAGCGGTATCCCCAGCTGGAGCAGCACCGCATTGCCCCCTCCGGCGGCGCCTTCTGCCGGGCGGAGCGGCTCAAGGGCGGCGGGGCCGCCGGGACCTATGCCATGCCCCGGCCCATGGCCCCCACCGGCGAGAAGCACTTTTTCGGCTTCTATCTGACCCAGCGGCGGCTGCTGCTGGCGGAGGACGGGGAGTTTTTGCGGGGCCTGGCGGACGACCTGGAGGCCGGGACCCCGGCCCAGGCCCTGGCGGAGCTGTTTACCCGGCTTTTGCAGGAGGACATGCCCACCCTGCAGAAATACGAAAAGCGGCTGACAGCCCTGGAGGAGGACCTGATGCAGGACCAGGCCCAGGACCTGGACAAGAAGCTGTTCCGCATCCGCCGGGAGCTGTCGGTGTTCGCGGCGTATTATGAGCAGCTGGACGACCTGTTTGCGGTGCTGTCGGAGGAGACGGAGGAGGGAGACCCCCACGCCTCCCGGCTGTTCGACCACCTGACGGGCCGGGCCCAGCGGCTGCTGTCCGCCACGGAGCAGGAGAAGGAGTACGCCTTACAGCTGCGTGAAATGCACCAGACCCAGCTGGACATGCGGCAGAACCAGATCATGAAGATCCTGACCATCGTTACCACGGTGTTTCTGCCCCTGTCCCTGATCGCCGGGTGGTACGGCATGAACTTTGTGAACATGCCGGAGCTCACCGCCCGGCACGGGTATCTGGCCGTGTGCATCGTCAGCGCGGTGTGCATTCTGGTGGAGCTGGTGATCTTCAAGTGGAAAAAATGGCTGTGAAGCAGCCGGGCATAAAACTTCATGCACTGTGCGGCGCACCGCGAAAACAGGCAAAATCTTCTGTGCATGAAGATTTGTGCATCATTCCCGGTTGCCCCGAAGGGGCGAGGGAATGGCACATTCTATTTTTTGCTATGCTTTTGCATAGCAAAAACGCGGGACGCACCGGAATAACCCGGCGCGTCCCGCGTTTGTCCTGCATGAAATCAGTCCTTCCTCCAGACGGAGGGGGACAGGGCCACCAGCATGGGATAGATCTCCAGCCGCCCCATCAGCATGGCCGCCGACAGCAGCAGCTTGGACAGGACGGAATACCCGGCGTAGCTTCCGGCGGGGCCCACGGCCCCCAGGCCCGGACCCACGTTGTTGAAGCAGGACACCACCGCCGACAGGTTGGTCTCCAGGGAGAAGGGCTCCCCGCTGAGGCACAGGAAGGTGATCAGGATGCACAGACAGTACAGGGCGAAATAGATGCTGACGCCCCGCTGGACCTCGCTGCTCAGGGCCTTGCCGTCGCAGCGGACGGCGGTGACCCGCCGGGGATGGACCAGGCGGTTCACCTCCCGCCGGATGGTGCGCAGCAGGATCATGGCCCGGGACACCTTCAGGCCGCCGGCAGTGGACCCGGCGCAGCCGCCAATGAACAGCAGGGCGAACAGGATGGCCCGGGACAGTCCCGGCCACAGGTCAAAGTCCGCCGTGGCATAGCCGGTGGTGGTGAGGACGGAGCTGACCTGGAACGCCGCCTGCCGCAGGCAGGTGCCCAGACCGCCGTACACCCCCCGCAGGTCCAGGGTGATAACGCCGGTGGCCACGACTGCCAGTCCCAGATAGGTCCACAGCTCGTCACTGCGCAGGGCTGCCCGCCACTGGCGCAGCAACAGCAGATAATAGAGGTTGAAGTTGATGCCGCACAGGATCATGAAAACGGTGATGACCCCCTGGATATACGGGGAGTAGGAGGCAATGGAGTCGGCCCTGATGCCGAAGCCGCCGGTGCCCACGGTGCCGAAGGCGTGGACCAGGCTGTCAAACAGGGGCATACCCCCCAGCAGCAGCATGCCCACCAGCACCGCCGTGATAAGAAAATACAGCAGGTACAGCACCCGGGCGGTGTCCCGGGTCCGGGGGGTCAGCTTGCCCTTTACCGGGCCGGGCATCTCCGCCTTGAGGATGTTCATGGAGCGGTCGGTGCTGCCGGAGAGCATGGTGATGAACACCAGCACCCCCATGCCGCCCACCCAGTGGGTGAAGCTGCGCCAGAACAGCAGCCCGTGGCTCATGGCCTCCACGTCCGTCAGGATGGAGGCCCCGGTGGTGGTGAAGCCGCTGACCGTCTCAAAAAATGCGTCGGCATAGGAGGGAATCTCCCGGCTGAACCAGAAGGGCAGGGCCCCCACCGCCGACAGCAGCACCCAGGCCAGGGCCACGATGATGTATCCCTCCCGGCTGAAGAACTTGTGGCTGCGGGGCCGGGCCAGCAGCGTCAGCAGCCCGCCCAGAACGGCGGCCACGGCCATGGAGGCCAGCACCGCCCAGGCGCAGTCCTCCCGATACAGAAAGGACACCGCCAGCGGCAGGACCAGCAGCCCCGCCTCCGCCAGCAGGACCCGTCCCGCCATATGGAAAATAATGCGATAATTCATAAATAAAGCCCCCGATGGGTCTGTCCGACGGAAAATCGGAACGGTTGAAGAAACTCTTGCCGCAGCCTATTATAGTTTACCCACCGGGGAAAGTCAATAATCCCCAGGACAGAACAAGGCCCCCGGCGGAAGCCGGGGGCCTTGGATGCTTATTGGGGGAGAGACTTACTCGGCCTCGGCCAGAGCCTTGGCCTCGGCAATGGCCTTCTCCTGGGCCGCGGCGGGGCAATCCTCGTAGCGGACGAAGTTGAAGGTGAAGGTGCCGCGGGACTGGGTCATGGAGCGCAGGTCGATGGCATAGCTCATCATCTCGGCCATGGGGACCTCGGCCTCCAGCACCTGCTCGCCGTCGCCGGTGGGGTTCATGCCCATGACGCGGCCCCGGCGCTTGTTCAGGTCGCCCATCACGTCGCCCAGGTAGCTGTCGGGAATGGTGACCTTCAGCTCGCCGATGGGCTCCATCAGCACGGGCTTGGCCTCGGGCAGAGCGGCCTTGAAAGCCAGGTTGGCGGCCAGCTTGAAGGCGATTTCGGAGGAGTCCACCGGGTGATAGGAGCCGTCCACCAGGGTGGCCTTCAGGAACACCACGGGATAGCCCGCCAGCACGCCGTGCTGGCAGCTCTCGCGCAGGCCCTTTTCCACGGCGGGGAAGTAGTTCTTGGGCACGGAGCCGCCGAACACGTTCTCCTCGAAGATCATATCCTCCTGCTCGCTCTGGGGCTCGAAAATGATATGGACGTCGCCGAACTGGCCGCTGCCGCCGGTCTGCTTCTTATAGCGGCCCTGCTTGCGGACGGTGGAGCGAATCTTCTCGCGGTAGGCGACCCGGGGGGCGGACAGCTCAGCGTCCACGCCGAAGCGGGTCTTCAGCTTGGCGCACAGCACGTCGATCTGGATATCGCCGGCGCCGGAGATCACGGTCTGGTGAGTCTCGGCGTTGTTGACCACGTGGAAGGTAGGATCCTCCTCGTTGAGCTTGTTCAGGCCGGTGCCCAGCTTCTCGATCTCCTGCTTGGTCTTGGGGGAGATGGCGCGGCTGTAGCAGGGCTGGGCATAGTCCATGCCGTGGAGGCGGACGATGTTCTTGGCATCGCACAGGGTGTCGCCGGTCTTGACCTTGTCCATCTTGCCGATGGCGCCGATGTCGCCGCAGCAGATCTCCTTGGTCTCCTCGCCCTTCTTGCCTTTCATGACATACAGGCGGCCCAGCTTCTCGGTGTTGCCGGTGGTGGGGTTATACAGGGCCATGTCGCCGGTGACCTTGCCGCGGATGACCTTGATCATGGAATACTTGCCGTACTGGTCGGAGATGGTCTTGAACACGATGGCGGCGGTGGGGCCGTTGGGATCGAAGGCCACCTCGATGTCGTTGCCGTCGTCATCCTGAGCGGCCTCGGCGGGCATATCGGTGGCCACGGGAGCCAGGTCCAGGATGGTCTGCAGCAGCATCTCCACGCCCAGACCGGTGTTGGCGGAGCCGCACAGCACGGGGCAGACGCTGCCGTCCCGGACGCCGATCTTCAGGCCCTTGGCCATATCCTCGGCGGACAGCTCCATGGTGTCGAAGAACTTCTCCATCAGCTCCTCGTCGGCGCCGGCGGCGGCCTCCATCAGCTCGGCGCGCAGGGCCTCCACCTCGTCGGCCATGTCGGCGGGGATGGCGCAGGCAGCGGCCTTGCCGCCCTTGACCTCATAGGCGGTGTTGTGCAGCAGGTCCACAATGGCGGTGACCTTCTTGTTGCCGTCGATGACCGGGGCAACGATGGGGGCGATGGCCTGGCCGAACTTGCCCTTCAGGGCGTCCAGGCAGGAGGCGTAGTCGCTGTTGTCCTCGTCGGTGCGGTTGATGAAGATCATCCGGGGCTTCTTGCCCAGCATCTTCCAGGAGCGCTCCATGCCCACGGACAGACCGTCCTTGGCGGCGCCCACCAGAACGGCGCACTCGGCGGCACGGATGGCGGACAGAGCCTCGCCGGAGAAGTCGAAGTTGCCGGGGGCGTCCATCACGTTGATCTTCACGCCCTTATAATTCACGGGAGCAAAGGCCAGGGAAATGGAAATCTGGCGCTTGATCTCCTCGGCGTCGTAGTCGCAGGTGGTGTTGCCGTCGGCGGTGCGGCCCAGGCGGTCGGTGCCCTTGGTCATAAAGAGCATCTGCTCGGCCAGAGAAGTCTTGCCGGAGCCGCCGTGGCCCAGCAGGGCGATGTTGCGGATGTCGTTGGCAGTCATAATGGTTGTTCTCCCTTCGTTTTCTGTGCAAGCGCGGCTTTTCCCGCCGTGCATTCGTTCAACATATGGATTATATAATATTTTGCCGGTTCTGACAACTATATTTTTAGGGATTTTCAGCAAAATTTCCGGAAAACCTCCCGGGGCAGGGGGGAAATCACCGCTCCAGCAGCCCCGGCAGCAGGTGCAGGGCCTTCTCAAACTCCACCCCGTACCAGGGGGCGTTGGGGTCCCGCTGGGTGGCCTGAATACAGGCCAGGGTGAAATCCGCCGCCAGGCGCAGGGCGTCGGGCAGCCCCTTGCCCCGGACCATGGCCCCGGCGCAGGCGGCGGAGAAGATGTCGCCGGTGCCGTGGAAGTGGTCGTGGACCCGGGGGGTGTGATACTGGAAGATGCCGCCGCTTTCCGGGTCCAGGGCCATGACCCCCAGGCGGTCCGGCCCGAAGGGCACCCCGGTGAGCACCGGGCAGCGGGGCCCCAGGTCCCCCACCCGCCGCAGCAGGTCCCGCCACCAGGACAGGTCCTCCGTCTCCCGGTAGGGGGTGTCCGTCAGCAGGCAGGCCTCCGTCACGTTGGGCACCGCCACATGGGCCCGGCTCACCACCCGGCGCATATACGCCGGAAAATCCGGGCCGAAGCCGCTGTACAGCCGTCCGCCGTCGGCCATGGCCGGGTCCACGAACAGCAGGGTGTCCGGCCCTGCCAGCAGGTCGAAAAAGTCGCAGACCTCCTCCGTCTGCCGGGGGGAGGCCAGATAGCCGGTGCAGATGGCGTCCAGGGTCACGTTCTGGCTTTTCCAGTGGCGGGCGATGGGCAGCAGCTGGTCCGACAGGTCCCGGCTGATGAAGCCGGGGAACATGGTGTGGGTGCTGAGCACCGCCGTGGGTACGATGGCGCACTCCACCGCCATGGCGGAGATCACCGGCAGTGCCACCGTCAGCGAGCAGCGGCCCAGACACGAGATATCCTGGATACTGGCAATACGTTTCATGCGGGGGTCCTCCGTGTGTACGATTCCCTATCAGTGTAGCACATCCGGCGGCTTCGGGCAAGGGGCGATAAAAACGAAGATAACAAAGCCTATCGTCCGAATATGAGTGGTTATTCTGTTTTCGGCACTTCGCTTGATGGTACAGACAAAAATGT
>NZ_JAJEPW010000069.1:0-12704 GCF_020687045.1 Brotocaccenecus cirricatena | reverse complement strand
AGGCTTAGCTCAGCTGGTTAGAGCGCCTGCTTCACACGCAGGAGGTCACTGGTTCGAGTCCAGCAGTCTCCACCAAACAGCACCTGATTTCTTACGAAATCAGGTGCTGTTTTCGTTTATGCCTTATCGCCGCCGGAGGATTTCCTCCCGGTGTGTTCACCACGCAAAACGGATGCATGCCGGAGCGCTCCGCCTGCGCAAAAGGCGTGCTTGCGATATGTCCGTTTTTTGTTGTAAAATGCGGAAGAAGGATTTTCACCTATTTCGCTCAGGGGGGATACCGTGGCCTTATACACCAAGAAGCTGATCATGACCACCTTTCAGGAAATGCTTGCCGAAATGCCCTTCGACAAGATCACCGTGTCTGCTCTGGTCAAACGTGCGGAGGGCAGCCCCAATACGTTTTACTATCACTATCAGGACATCTATGCCCTGCTGGACGACTGGTTTCAAAAACAGGTGGACGCCCTTGTTCCGGTGGGAGAGCCCATCGAGTGGAAGCCAGTTACGAAGAACATTCTGCGCGAATGCCGGGCCCACTCCAAAACCATCTATCATGTATTTGATTCTCTTTCCCGGGACCGGCTGGATACGCTGTTTGAAAACTTCCTGCACAGCGCCGTTCAGGACGCCGAATAAACGGAACCTCCCGCAAGGGCTGCCCCGAAAGGGGCAGCTTTTTTGCGCAAAAAAGGAAAACTGCGCAAATTTGCGCATTGAGCCGACTGTTCTGAAATTCGGAGGAAGCGGCCGCTTTCGCCATGGTATTCGCGTTCAGATTCCGTTAAACTTATAAAACTACGATTGGTAAACGCCGCATTTTCATCACCCACACCCGATGGCCCCCACCTGCCGGAGCATTTATCCGAAGAAAGAGGCAAGCCTATGCTGACCTATCACATTCTATACAATCCCCACGCGGGGAGCGGACGCGGCCAGGAGGCCGCGTATCGGCTGAACGCACTGCTGCCTGACGACAGGCTGCTGTTCCGCGATATCACGGAAATCGATGATTACGGAGCCTTCTTTCGTTCCCTCCGGGACGATGACCGGGTTGTGATCGCCGGAGGAGACGGAACGCTGAACCGCTTCATCAACGACACCGCCCCGCTCCGGACCGACTGCGGCATCTACTACTTTGCCACCGGCAGCGGCAACGATTTCCTCGCCGACATCGGCGGTTATTACCGCTGAAGGCCCTGACGGTATTCCCGTCCATTTTCAAGGGTGAGCATATCCGGCATATCCATGTGGTGGAGGTGCTGACCGGGCAGAACATCACGGTGGAATTTGACCGCCCCGCCCCGCTCCAGATCGACGGGGAGACCATCCCGGGCGTATCCTCCTGTCGCGCGGCGGCACATTCACAGATTCCGGCAAAAACGTAAAAACGATTCAATAACAGAAAGGAAAATGATCCATGGGAATCACCGATAAAATTTCTCATGCGGCGGAGCGCAAGGCCTTTGAGACCATCCCCGACGGCAAGTGGGCCCACTATACCCAGCGGCTGATCCGGGAGAACGACCCCTATATTCTCAAGACCTTCCTGACCAACGCGGCCTACGAGGGCGGCTTCCGGGGCTATCAGACGGCGCAGGAGAACGCAGCCAAGTACGATATCAACGTGCCGTGGCTGATTTTGATGGATCCCACCTCCGCCTGCAATACGCACTGCACCGGCTGCTGGGCGGCGGAATATGGCCACAAGCAGAGCCTGACCTTTGACCGGGTGCTCACCGAGGCCAAGGCCCTGGGTACCCACGCCTGCCTCTTCACCGGCGGCGAGCCGCTGCTGCGGAAAAAAGACATCATCCGCCTGTGCGAAAAGCACCGGGACATGGCGTTCCACGCCTTCACCAACGGCACCCTCATCGACGAGGAGTTCTGTCAGGAGATGCTGCGGGTGGGCAACTTCTTCGTGTCCATCAGCGTAGAGGGCTTTGAGGAGGCCAATGATGGCCGCCGCGGACGCGGACACTTCCAGAAGGCGCTGGACGCCATGGACCTCATGCGCAGCCACCGCATCCCCTTCGGCGTCTCCATCTGCTACACCAGCAGGAACTATAAGGTGGTCACCAGCGACGAGTTCCTGGACCTGCTGATCGACAAGGGCTGCGTCTTTGCGTGGTACTTCCACTACATGCCCGCGGGACTGAACGCCGACACCTCCCTCCTGCTGACACCGGAGCAGCGGACCTATATGAAGAACTGGGTCCGTGAAATCCGCGGCGTCACCGGCGGCAAGGAGCTGTACTGCATCGCCTCCATATCCGCCACGTTATACGGCGTCATGGAGGCATTCAGCTTCACGCCGATGCCCAGCTGCCGCAGAGCCCGGATATTCTCCGTCACCCGGCCGAACATGGGGCGGCCGCACAGGCGCTCATAGGTCTCCTCGCTGCCGCCATACAGCGTGATATTGAAGCGGAAGGGCGGCTCATGCCGGAAGAAATCCAGCCAGTCCCGGTCGATCAGGGAGCCGTTGCTGTTGACGGACACCAGCAGCCCCATTTTCTTCAACTCCGTCAGCAGATAACGGAAATCCGTCCGGATCAGCGGCTCGCCGCCGGTCAGCAGCAAAAACAGCATGCCCCGGCTGCGGGCCTCCTCCGCAATGGCCAGCCATTGGTCCGCCGTCAGCTCCCGGCCCCGGCGCTGCTGCTCCTCCGCCGTCAGGTGGACATAGCACATTTTGCAGTTGAAGTTGCACCGGGCCGTCAGCTCAAAATTTCCCGCCAGGGGCGTACCGGTCCGGCAGGCCCGGGCATGCAGATAGGTGGACAGCCGGGGTTCCGTGGTGCCAGTTTCCATGTCAGCTCCTCCTCAATTCTTCCAGGGTCCGGACGGCGTCCCCATCCGCCCGGCAGGTCAGCTGCCGGACGGGCACATTGGTGACCAGCAGCGCCGCCAGCTCCGTCATCCGCGCCGCAGAAGCGGCGTCCCGCTGATAGTAGGCGCACTGGCTCAGCAGCCGGGCAAAGGCCTCCTGCGGTCGCAACGCAGTAATCCGATTTTCGCTTCCCTGCTCCAGCAGGGCCACCGCCTGCAGCGGAGCCGTGACGTTCCGGCTGATGCCGGAGGTCCCTGCATAGAACACGCCGCTGACGGTCCCCGTATCGGGCCGCACCAGGGCGCGGTCGCCGTTGACGATCTCCGCCCCGGCATAGCGCTGCCACAGGGCGGCCTGGGTGCTTTTGCCGATGCCGCTGGGGCCGGAGAACAGGATCCCCTGCCCCTGCCGGGTGACGATATAGGAGCTGTGCAGCACCAGCATTCCGGCATCCGCCAGAATATCGAACAGGCTCGCCGCCTCCAGCACGGTCTGGGTGGATAGCGACTCCCGGTAGCGCCGGGCGAAGGTCACCTCCGTGCGGCTGCGGCAGCCGGTCGCTGAAGGTCAGGCCGATGGTGTGCTCCGCCGTCCCCTCCGCCGTCCGAAAGGGGCGGCACAGCGCCGAATCGGTCAGCTCCTCCGGCGACTCCAGGGCCAGGGTCATGCCGCCGAAGCGGTAAAAATCACGGTGCATAGGTCACGAAAAGCAGCCGGGAGCCGTCGGAAAAGTGCCCGGCGTAGCAGCTCTGGGTCTCGCCGGGGCCCAGGTCCGTCAGTCCGGCCCGGTAGGTAATGCCCCCCAGCAGCAGGTCGCCGCTGGCGTTTTTGTAGTACACATACACCTGCGACACGGCGCTGTCGCCGCGGTTGGTAACGGTGATGGTGTTCTGCTCCGTGGTGATGTCGAACAGGTCCTCCTGCATGGACAGCGGCTCGCTGAACACGGCGTACAGCGACACGGCGGTGCTCAGTTCCTCCGGCTTGTCCGGCAGAGCCTGGCGGCTCAGCTCCAGGGCCTGGACCGTCTGTCCCGCAGGCAGGGTGCTGATGTCGAATTCATAGCTTTCCCCGCTGCGGGAAAGGGTGATGTGGGCGTACTGCACGTCCTGTTCGCCGGTGTTCTTCACCCGGATGCAGAACACGTCGGACACCGTCTCGTCGCTGCCGTCCTCCACAAACAGCCCGGCGTAGCGGCCGGTGCTGACGATTTCCAGATCATTGCCGATGGCCACGCTGTCCAGCTTGGAGGGCTCCGGGGCCAGGCCGTATTCGTCGGGCTGCGCGGGCTGCTTTTTCCCGCAGCCCGCGCAGGCCAGGACCAGCGTCAGCAGCAGGGCGGCGCACTTGATGGTTCGTTTCATAGATTGCTCCTTTGCAAAGAGCCCTGCCCCATGGGGGCAGGGCTCTTTCGGCGTATTAATTAGGTTGGGTCAGGAGTTGAAGAGTCTGGTAGAGTCCAGCGGGACATCATAGCAAACACTGTAGTCGCCATCCGCTCCCGGGTAGTCACAACCAGCCACTCCATCAAAAAAGACGTTACCAACTCCCGGGACGGTCACGCCGCATGTGCGGTTTGTCGGCGTGCGAGTTGGTTTTCCGCAAGCACTGGCCGTGTTGCTAGTCAACTCGAAGCTCTCGAAGCTCAGCATCGGGGTCACATAGGATTTCATTGTTTCGATTGCTCCTTTCTCAGAACCACCAGTTCCACCAGGTGGCGGGCCGCACCGTCAGGGTGGCGGTGATGGGCTCACTGGCAGTACCTTCCGCATTCACTGCGCAGACTGCGTAGTCCGTGGTCTGGGCAGGAGCGGTGGCGGTGTAGGTAAATACGCGGTAGGTGACCTTGGGGGACCACCAGCCCCAGCCGGTGCGCTCGGTGCGGGTGGTATAGCTGCTGACGGTCACGCCGTCCACGGTGATGGCGTCCACGTCCTCACTGGCCTTCACCGTCAGGGTAGCCTTCCGGCCGGCCCGGACGCTGCCGCCCCAGCTTGCATCAAAGCGCTCAGGCTGGACGGTCTCCACCGGAGCCGCAAACAGGGCCTGGACCATGGCAACGGCGTTGGCCTGCTCTTCAGCCGTCAGGTCACTCAGCGTCACCGTTTGCCCGCTGGTCTTATAGGTGATCTTCAGGTTGGTCAGGGACAGGATGCCATTACCGGTGTTGCTGATAGTCACCAGCTGACCGTCCTTCGCCTGTTCGGTAATGTTATAGTACATCTCCGTGGCGGTGTTAAGCTGCTGTTCGAGCCTAGTAGTGGTACTTACCTTGCCCTCCACAACCATCGTAGCCGCGCCATTGGGAGCCTTGGCGCCGATCTGGATGCTGGCAATTTCATTTGTATTGCCGGTCAGCTTGAAGGAGATGGCCTGACCTTGCGCCAGATAGACCTCGTTGTTGGGACCGTAGTTGGCATACTGTCCAATCGTAGCTTCTTCAGCGCCGTCGATGAACACATCCCTTCTCCGCCTTTTTGCAACAGGAAATTTGACAATTCTGCAAAAAAATGCCGCCCGGGTTATGGTCATTCCGCAGAGTGCGGTCATACCCCTCCCGGGCCCGGCATATGCTGTTACAAACTCTGAAAAGGACGGGATGGCCATGAGAAACGGGAGAGTGCGGGTATTTCTGCTGCGGCGGCGGGCGGTGGCGGCTGTGGGGGCCCTGGTGCTGGCGGGGGCCATCTTCTGGGCGGTGAGCTATCCCGCCGGGACGCCTGCCTCCGCCGCTCAGCGGCAGCTGCCGATCTACAGCGTGGAGCGGGAGCAGAAGATGTGCTCCGTCAGCTTCGACGCCGCCTGGGGCAACGAGGACACCCAGGCCCTCATCGACATCCTGGCCCGGTACAACGTGAAGGCCACCTTCTTCTGCGTGGGGGACTGGGCGGAGAAGTACCCGGAGTCGGTGAAGGCCCTGCACGACGCGGGCCACGAGGTCATGAGCCACTCCAACCACCACGACCACTACAACGCCCTCACCGCCCAGCAGATCGTGGAGGACGTCACCGCCAGCAATGAGCGCATCGCCGCCGCCACCGGCGTGACCCCCACCCTGATCCGCTGCCCCTACGGCGAGTATGACGACCATGTGATCTCCGCCATCCGCTCCATGGGCATGGAGCCCATCCAGTGGGACGTGGACAGCCTAGACTGGAAGGACTATGACGCAGGCACCATCTGCAAGCGGGTGCGGGATAAGCTGGCCCCGGGGTCCATCGTGCTGTTCCACAACGCCGCCCTGCACACGCCGGAGGCCCTGCCCTCGGTGCTGGAGCACATGATCCGGGAGGGCTATACCGTGGTGCCCATCGGCCAGCTGATCTATTGGGAGAACTACACCATCGACCACACCGGCCGCCAGTTCCCGGCGGAGGCCGCCCAATAGCGCGCGAAACCCCTGCGGCGCAGCCGCAGGGGTTGTTGGTCATTCGCCGGTCTGGGCCGGAGCGGGGATTTCGTCGTAAAACACGTCCAGGATCAGGTCGTACAGGGCCTCCTGGTCCACCGTCAGCTCCACCCGGTTGCCGTCGCCCAGGGCGGCCTGGCCGGTGACCCGCAGCATATCGCCGGAGAAGCTCATCCCGGCGGCCTGGGTGGCCAGATACGTCAGCTTGCCCAGGTCCAGATCCGTCAGCACATAGTCGCTGACCGCGTTGTACAGCGGCAGGACGCTGGCAGGGCTGGAGGCCACCCGGGCCTTGGCCTGGCCGATCAGGGCCAGCATATACTGCTTCTGGCGCTGCATACGGTCCTCGTTGCCGGTGGCATCGCCCCGGCGGGCCTGGATATATAGCCGGGCCTGCTGGCCGGTCAGGGTCACGTTCTGCCCGGGGTACATATTCCAGCCCCCGGGAACGTTGGTGAAGGGATAGTCGTCCAGCACGTTGACGGTGACGCCGCCCACGGCGTCGTTGAGCCGCCCGATGCCGCCCATGTAAAAGGCGGCGCAGCCGTCGAACTGCAGGCCGTAAAACAGCTGGGACACCGCCTCCCGGCACAGGCGGCAGCTCTCATACAGGCCGTCGCCGTTGGAGAAGGACAGGGCCAGCTGGGTGTGGGCCACGCCGGAAATTTCGCCGGTGTCATCCGGCACGCCGATGTCGCACATGGTGTCCCGGGACACGGAGATCAGGGTCATTTTGTTGGCGTCGGTGTCCAGAGCCGCCACCAGGATCACGTCCGCCTGGTTGTCGCTGCCGTAAGGCAGGGGGGCGGCGGGCTTGTTGTCCGAGTCCACCCCGATCAGCAGCAGGTTCACCATGTGCTCCTTATAACGGTAATATTTTCCGTCGTGCAGGACGGTGTAGCTGTCCAGCTGCTCCGTGCCGCCGGGGGTGACGGTGGGGGCCGAGCCTCCGTTCCGCAAACTGCTGCGCCCGTGGAGCCAGATGCCCGCCACAATGGTGCACAGCACCGCCGTCACCGCCATGAGGATGATGAAAATCAGCAGCGGCGTGGACAGGCGCTTTTTCTTCCCCTGCACCGGGGCTTCCTGCTTTTCCTGTTCCATAGGGTTCTCCTCATTTAATAACATCATAGGTCTCCGTCAGCACGCCCTGGACCAGGAAGCGCTGCATACGATTCTGCCGGTAGCAGGTGGACAGGGTCAGCACCTTGTCCCCGGCCTGGGGAAACAGCTCCCGGCGGTAGTTGGCGTTGATGGCCTCCCCCAGGGAGGCGAAGTAGTCGGCGAACTGCTGGGGATCCGTGAAGTCGTGGCACAGCAGCAGATGCTCGCTGGAGTGGGGATAGGCGGCGAAGATGGTGTATTCATACACCTTGTCCGGGGTGTAAACGAAGATCTTCTGGTTTTTGGCGAAAAACGCCGCATCGGCAAAGTTGTTCACCTGGGCAAACATGGTCTGGGACTGGCGGTTGTGGCCATACAGCACCGTCACCGGGTCCTGGAAGGTGGTGGTGTTGTACCGCTGGGAAAAAATGCTGCCGCCGGAGTAATAGGACCGATCCACCCCATGATCGTCGTAAAACAGGTCGTCTGCTGCGCTCTGGACCACGGCGTAGTTGATGTTGGTGCCGGGCACCTCGATCCAGGCGTAGATTTCCGGATTGACGTCATGGAGGCTGTCAAAGTCCACATTGATGGCCATATATTTGCCGTCGTCCTGGGGGTCCAGGGGCTCCACCACCTGGCCGGAGCGGACGCCGCTGCCCAGCTTATCGCTGACAGACTTACCCCGGACGTATTGAACGATAAACAGGATGCAGAAAATACACACGATCACCGCAATAACGGCCACCACGGTCAGCAGGATGCGCACAGGACGCTTCATAGGACATTTCTCCTTTGTTCAGAACGGGAAAAAGGCCCCATAAACGGCTCAGCATTTATGGGGCTCCTCGTTATTGGATGGACTTCGTTATGCCCGGGTGTGGGCCTTTTTGGTGCAGACGTAAGCCACGCCGCCGCTGACGGCAATGGCCATCACCACGCTGCCGATGCCCAGGTCGTAGCCGGTCTGGGGGGAGGTGGGGGTGGTGCCGGGCTCATCGTCGTGCTTGGGGCTGGGGACGTAGCCGCCGTCGGCAAAGGCAGTGACGGAGAGCATGCAGCCCAGCATCACAATAACCGTCAGAACAGCAAGAATCTTTTTCATGGTAACATAACCCTCCATTACCCTACTTAGTAATGTCCATTATAATGTCTGCTTACGGAAAAAGCAAGTACTTTTTTGCCGAATCCGAAAAATAGTCCATTCATCGGCAATTGCAGGGCGGTTACACGCCGGTCAGGTCAAAGGCCGGGGTGTATTCCTCCCGGGCGGAGGTGCGCTCCTGGGTGAAGCCGTCCCGGATGCCGCAGTTTTCCATATACCGCACCGCCGCCCGATACTCCGCCCGGGTGACGTGCCGGGCCAGGGGGCCTGCGGCCCCGGGCTGGGGGGTATACTGGCTCATCAGGGAAAACAGCACCTCCCCGGGGCGGAAGGTCTCCGCCACCCAGTCGATGACCCGGCGGGTGTTCTCCAATTGTCCCGGCAGCACCAAGTGTCGGATCAGCACTCCCCGGACCAGGAGGCCCTCCCGTATTTCCCAGGGCCCCACCTGGCGGAACATCTCCCGGATGGCGGCCCGGGCCGCAGCGGGATAGTCCCCTGCGCCGGACAGCTGCCGGGCAGGCTCCTCCAGGGCGTACTTCATGTCCGGCAGATACACCTGAACCTTCCCCTCCAGCAGGCGCAGGGTCTCCACCCGCTCATAGCCGCCGGTGTTGCACACCACCGGCACCGGCAGCGCTGGCTCCAGGGCCCGGGCCACCCAGGGGGCGAAGTGCCCCGGGGTCACCAGGTTGATGTTGTGGGCCCCCTGGCATATCAGCTCCCGGAATATCTCCCCCAGGCGCTCCACCGTCACGGGCTTTCCCACGCCCTGGGCGGAAATTTCGTGGTTCTGGCAGAACATGCAGCCCAGGGTGCAGCCGGAGAAGAAAACCGTGCCGCTGCCCCGGGTGCCGCTGATCACCGGCTCTTCCCACATATGAAGCCCCGCCCGGGCCACCACCGGCCCCGCCGGCATCCGGCAGAAGCCCTCCCCTCTGGTCTCCGTGCGCTCCGCGCCGCACATACGGGGACAAAGCGTGCACCTCATGTCCGGCGGATGTGGAAGTCCGGCCCCAGGTCCCCGGCCATCCAGTGGCGGCGGCACAGGCTGGTATACCGGTCGTTGGCTCCCAGCACCACCTGCTCGCCCTCCTTCACCACCCGGCCCCGGCTGTCGAACCGGGCGTTGAAGGCGGCCTTCTTGCCGCACCAGCAGATGGTCTTGACCTCCTCCAGCTTGTCGGCCATGGCCAGCAGATAATAGCTGCCCTCGAACAGCTGGCCCCGGAAGTCCACCTTCAGCCCATAGCACAGCACCGGGATGCCGCAGTCGTCCACCAGGTGCACCAGGTAAAACACCTCGTCCTTGGTGAGGAACTGGGCCTCGTCGATGATGATGCAGGCGTATTTCTGCAATTCCTCGTCGGCCATGGCCCGCATTTCGTCAAAATAGATGCAGGGGTGGGTCAGGCCGATGCGGGATGAGACCATGTGGTCCCCGTCCCGGGTATCCAGCCGGGGCTTCACCATCAGGGTCTCCTGGCCCCGCTCCTCATAGTTGAACCGCGCCATCAGGGCGTTGGCGGTTTTGCTGGAGCCCATGGCCCCGAATTTGAAATAAAGCTGCGCCATCGTCAGTCTCCTTCTGCGGGCAGAGCCCGCGTGAATTGGTCAAAGGCGGAGGGGATCGCCAGCCGCTGCCGCCGGGCCTCGTCGGCCCAGAGCCAGTCCGCCGGACCCAGGCCCTCCACCTGCACCAGGTATCCGGTCATCTCCCAGCGGATATGGGTGAAAATATGCCGGGCGTCCATCTGCCGCAGCCAGGCCCGGGGCGTCAGCCCCCACTGCCGCAGCTGCCGGGCCGCCTGCTCCTCCGTCAGCCGTCCGGGCACATGGGGATATTCCCACAGGCCCGCCAGCAGTCCCGTGTCCGGCCGCTGCCGCAGGGCCGTGCCCTCCGGTCCCAGCAGCAGGAACACCGTCTTTTCCTCCAGGCGTTTTTCCTTTTTGGGGGCCCGCACCGGCAGCTCCCGCTGCCGCCCCTGTTCCCGGGCGGCGCAGAAGTCCGCCGCCGGGCAGGTATCGCACAGGGGCCCGCCGCCGGGCAGGCAGATCCCTGCCCCCAGGTCCATCAGCGCCTGGTTGAAGGCCCCCGGCTCCTGCCGGGGCATGACGGCCTCCATCCGGCGGCGGAACTGCCGCCGGTTTTTGGAGTCCAGAATGTCCAGCTCACAGCCGCCCACCCGGGCGGCCACCCGCAGCACATTGCCGTCCACCGCCGGGACAGGCTCCCCGAAGGCGATGGACAGGATGGCCCCGGCGGTGTAGTCCCCCACCCCCGGCAGCTCCATCAGCTCCTGATACGTCCGTGGGAACGCCCCGCCGTACTCCTCCGCGATCACCCGCGCCGCCCGGCGCAGGTTCCTGGCCCGGCTGTAGTATCCCAATCCGGCCCACAGCCGCATCAGCTCCCCCTCGTCGCAGGCGGCCAGGTCCTCCACCGTGGGGTAGGCCGCCATAAACCGCTGAAAATAGGGGATCACCGCCGCCACCCGGGTCTGCTGCAGCATGATCTCCGACACCCAGGTCCGGTAGGCGGACACCTCCTCCCGCCAGGGCAGCACCCGGCGGTTCTCCCGGTACCAGGGAAGCAGGGCCCCGGGCAGCCGGGCCAGTCGATTTTCCATCTCATCCATAGGCTAAAACCTCGCGGCGTAGCCGCACCGGCGGCACAGCTCCTCCGACGGCTGCCGCCGGGAAAATCCCTCCCGGATGGCCGCCGCCCGGGGAGAGGCCAGAATTTCCTCCACCGAGCTTGTATACAGGTTCCCCAGGGCCATGCGGCCGTCGCCGTCCAGGCAGCAGGGCACCACCGTCCCGTCCCACAGCACCGCCAGCTGCTGCCTCAGGCCATGGCAGAACTCCGTGCCGCTTTCCGGTGCCTCCGGGTCCGGCCAATCAAATTTTTCCGCCTGTTCCAGGAAAATATGCTCCGCCAGCCGCCGGTTTCCCCGGCGGTCCGTGGGTAGAAGCAGCACGTCCCCGCCCAGCCGGCGGCTCAGGAAGTCCAGCACCTCGCCGTTGCGGCGGTCCCGACCCCCGATGTTCCACAGGCGCAGGGCGCACAGGGTGCCCTCCCCTGCCGCCCGGCGGCAGAAGTCCCACACCCCGGAAAGATACGCCTCCAGCCCCTCCGCCCGGTCGTTTCCCTCGAAGCTGTGCAGGGACACGCTGACCTTGTGGACCCCCGCCAGAGCATGGCCCCGCCGGGGGAGCAGCGTCCCGTTGGTGGTGATACACACCCGGAAGTCCAGCTGCCGGGCGATGGCCAGGATCTCCTCCAGCTGCGGGTGCAGCAGCGGCTCCCCCATCACATGGAGGTACAGATACGCCGTGTGGCCCCGGAGCTTTTCCGCCAGCAGCCGGAAGTCCTCCGGCCGCATATACCCCGCCGGGCGGCGGGTACCCGGGCAGAAGGAGCAGGCCAGGTTGCACACGTTGGTGATCTCCACATAGGCCCGGTTGAACATTCCGCCGTCCTCCTTTCAAAGCGCTTGAAATGTTATTTTACCACATCTGACGCGGTTTTGAAAGCACCGGGGGCAAAGTGTTCAAAAAAAGGTATGTAGGACTACAATACATCTTGGACAATTGAATAAAAAGGGTATGAGGAATAGGGCCTCATGTGTTAAAGTTAAACTACCACACAAAACTTTCCGAAAGGAGACCATATTCCTCATGAGTAAGAGTATAACACAGGACATGGCTTACAGACAATCCCTAATGAAGTACGCAGAAAAGTACGGCGTCAGCCGCACCAGCCGGAAATACAACAAAAGCCGGTCGTACATCTACTTCTGGAAGCAGCGCTGGGACGGGAGTGTGGCGTCCCTGGCCTGCCAGTCCAGACGGCCTCACAGCCACCCCAACCAGCACACGGAGGCCGAGCTAAAGCTCATCCGCGATATGCGCCGCCGCAATCCGTCGCTGGGCATGATCGAGCTGTGGCACCGTCTGCGGAAGCGCGGCTACACCCGTTGCCCGGAGAGTCTGTTCCGTGTCATGCGTAAAATGGGGTTGTTTCCTGCCGAAAAGCCGAAAAATACATACAAACCCAAGCCTTACGAGCAGATGACCTATCCCGGCCAGCGTGTGCAGGTGGATGTCAAGGTCGTTCCCCGCCGCTGTATCGCAGATCCGGAGCTGCGCCTGTTCCAGTACACCGCCATCGATGAGTTCACGAGGCTGCGTTTCCTGGCGGCCTACCCGGAGCAGTCCACCTATTCCTCGGCGGACTTCCTGCGCAAGCT